>NZ_JBHVIV010000103.1:0-26348 GCF_042799475.1 Kitasatospora sp. NPDC057692
GTCGAGGTGGCGGCGGTCAACGGGCCGGATGCGGTGGTGGTGTCGGGGGAGGGGGTGGGGGTCGCGGCGGTCGCCGAGGTGTGGCGCGGTCGTGGGCGGCGGGTGAAGGGGTTGGAGGTGAGTCACGCGTTCCATTCGGCGCGGATGGATCCGGTGCTGGAGGAACTGGGCGAGGTGGCGGCGGGGTTGTCGTTCGGTGAGCCGTCGATCCCGGTGGTGTCCACGGTGGCCGGGAGTCCGGTGGAGGACATGGGGGAGCCGGGCTATTGGGTGCGGCAGGTGCGGGAGCCGGTGCGGTTCGCGGACGCCTTGGACTGGCTGGCGGGCCGGGGTGTGACGGGGCTGGTGGAGGTGGGTCCGCATCCAGTGCTGGTGGCCAACGGGCTGATGCGTCGTGGTGGTGATGCTCCGGAGCGGTTGTTCGCGGCGCTGGGGCGGTTGTGGGCGGACGGCGCCGTCGACTGGAGGCCGCCCGCGACCACGATCACGGGGGCGCCGGACGTGCGCGTGCCGTCGTACGCCTTCCAGCACCAGCACTACTGGCTCCACCCCACCACCCCGTCGGAGGGCCCCGACACACCCGACCACCCGCTGCTGCGCTCCCTGGTGAAGCTCCCCGACGGGCAGGGCGTGGTGCTGACCGGGAAGCTCTCCGCGTCCGTCCACCCGTGGCTCGCCGAGCACACCGTGCTCGGTTCCACGCTGCTGCCCGCGACGGCGTTCGTGGACATGGCCGTCCACGCCGGCGAGCACACAGCCAGCCCCGTCCTGTCCGAGCTGGTCCTGGAGGCGCCGCTCGTGCTGTCCGAGCGCGACGGCGTGCACGTGCAGGTCACCGTCGGCGCGCCCGACGACACCGGACGCCGTCCCGTCACCGTCCACTCCCGCACCTCCGCCGAGCCCGACGAGTGGACCCGCCACGCGACCGGCGTGCTCGCTCCCCGGCCGACGTCCGGGGCCGGGCCGACGGCCGTGTCCGGGGCGGACGACAGCGGGGCCGCGCCGATCGACATCGGCTCGCTCTACGACCGGCTCGCCGAAGCCGGCTACGACTACGGGCCGACCTTCCAGGGGCTCACCGGCGTCCGGCGGCACGGCGAGGACCTGCACGCCGAGGTGAGCTTCCCGGCGGACCCCGCGCAGCTCACCGGCTACCGCGTCCACCCCGCGCTCCTGGACGCCGCCATCCAGCCCCTCACCCTGTTCGCCGGCCCCGCGGCCGAGGACGGCGGCGCCGACGGCAGCCCGGCGAGGCTGCCCTTCTCGTTCTCCGGTGTGTCGGTCACCGGGTCGGCCGCGACGGTCCGGGTGGTGCTGCACCCGACCGGGCCGGACAGCTGCGCGGTGCGGATCACCGACACCGCCGGGACGCCGGTCGCGAGCATCGACGAGATCGTCCTGCGGCCCGTCGAGGCGGCGGGTCACGGGGCCGGGCGGCGGCCGAACACGCTGTTCGCCGTCGACTGGACCCCGATGGCGGCAGCGGACGGCCCGGACACCGAGACGGTCCTCCACGAGGTCGCCGGCGAGGGCGAACCGGTCGCGGCCGCCCACACGGTGACCCGGGAACTGCTCGGCAGGGTCCGGGAGTTCCTGGCCGCCGACACGCCTGCCCGGCTCGTGGTCCTCACCGGCGACGACCTGGCCTCGGCCGCCGCCCGCGGCTTCCTGCGCAGCGCGCACAGCGAGAATCCCGGGCGGATCCTGACCGTCCGGCACGACGGCACGGCCGCGTCACGGCGGGCGATCCCGGCCGCGGTGCGCGCCGCCGTGAGCGACGGTGAGCCCGAGATCCGGTTGCGCGGCGGAACCGCCCTCGTGCCGCGGCTGGTGAGGATCGCCCCGGCCGCCGTTACCGCCCCGGCCGGGCCCCTGGACGGTGCGCCCCTGGACGGCACCGTGCTGATCACCGGCGGCACCGGCACCCTCGGCGTCCTGGTCGCCCGGCACCTGGTCGCGCGGCACGGCGCCCCGCACGTGGTGCTCGCCGGCCGCCGCGGCGTCGAGCCGCCCGGGCTCCGGCAGGAGCTGGGCGCCGCCCTCACCGTGGTCGCCTGCGACGCCGGTGACCGCGGGGCACTGAGGGAGCTCGTCGCCTCGATCCCCGACCTGCGGGTCGTCGTGCACGCCGCCGGGGTCGTCGACGACGCCGTGGTGGGATCGATGACACCGGAGCAGATCGACACGGTGCTCCGTTCGAAGGCCGATGCCGCGTGGCACCTGCACGAGGCCACCGAGCACCTGGACCTGCGGGCGTTCGTGCTGTTCTCCTCGGCGTCCGGGGTGTTCGGCGCCCCCGGGCAGGCCAACTACGCCGCCGCGAACGCGTTCCTCGACGCGCTCGCCGAGCACCGGCACGCGCGCGGTCTGCCGGCCGCCTCCCTGGCCTGGGGCCAGTGGGCCGAGTCCAGCGGCATCACCGGGAACCTGACCGAGGCCGGCCACCGCCGGCTGGCGAGGACCGGGATGCTGCCGCTGCCCACCGAGCAGGCCCTCGCCCTGTTCGACACCGCTCTGTTCGACACCGCCCTGGCCGGCGAACGCCCGGCGCTGGTGCCGGTCCGCCTCGACCCCGCGGCGATCGACACCCCGCCCCCGCTGCTGCGCGGACTCGCCCGGCCGCGGCGCGCGCCGGCCCCGGTGACCGGCCCCGCCGACCTGCGGGCCGGGCTCGAAGCCCTGCCCGAGCCCGAGCAGCGCGCCCTGCTGTTCGACCTGGTCGTCACGCACAGCGCGAGCATCCTCGGGATGGCCCCCGGCGGGATCGCCGACCCGGGTCAGCTGTTCCGCGACCACGGCGTCGACTCGCTGACCGCCATCGAGCTGCGCAACCGGCTCAACGCGGCCACCGGGCTCCGGCTCCCGGCGACTCTCGTCTTCGACTTCCCGACGCCCGAACAGCTCGTCAACCACCTCTACGGGCAGCTGTGCTCGCCGGAGAACCGGGTCGCCGGGCCGATGGAGCGCCTGCTGCGCAAGGCCGTCGACGTCGGCCGCGCGCAGGACGGCCTCGACCTGCTGGCCACGGCGTCCCGGCTGAGCCCGGCCACCGACGCGCCCAAGGCCGAACCGGTCGCCCTCGCGGCCGGTTTCCTCCAACCGCCGCTGGTCTGCCTGCCGTCCGCGCTGGCGTCCGGCGGCATCGAGGAGTACGGGCGGTTCGCCGCGGCGCTGGAGGCCGCCCGCGACGTCACGGCGGTCACCCTGCCGGGCTTCTCCGGCGACCCGCTGCCCGCGGACGCCGACGTCCTGGTCCAGGCACTCGCCGAGGCCGCGTCGGCCGTCGCCGCGCCGGTGCTGGTCGGCCGTTCGGTGGGCGCGTGGCTGGCGCTGGCGACCGCCGGGGAACTGGAACGGCGGGGGGCCCGGCCCAGCGCCGTGGTGCTCGTCGACGGCTACCCCGACGACCTGCCGGATGTGCTCACCGGCATGCTCGACGCCGGCCACCAGGTCCGGCCGGTCGACGACGACCGGCTGATGGCCATGGGCCGCTACCTCGATCTGGCCGGCGCCCCGGAGCCCGTCACCGCGCCGGTACTGCTGGTGGGCACCGGGAAGCGCTCGTGGCCCCGGCTGTCCACCACCGTTCAGGAGGTGCTCACCGTCCCGGGCGACCACTTCACCGTCCTGGAGGAGCACTCCGCGGCCACGGCGCTGGCCATCAGCACCTGGCTCCTCGACTTCAGCGGATACGGGGCCGGGTTGTCCGCACTCAGGGGAAGGGATTCTGCATGATCTGGGACAACGTCTACATCGGCGGAACGGGGAGATATCTGCCGCCCCGCACGCCCGCGACGCAGGCCGTGCCGGACACCGACACCATGCGGCGGCTGCTCGCGCTGTCGGACTTCGTGTCGTTCACCCGCTCCGACGACGTCACCGAGCACGCGATGGCCGTGCACGCGGCGATCGCGGCCCTGCGCGAGTCCGGCCTCAGCGGTGCCGACATCTCCATGGCCGCCTACGCCCAGATGGACCACCAGGACCACATGGCGTCCTCCTGCCACCTGCAGCGCGTGCTCGGCCTCGGCCACGCCCTGGTCTACGAGGTCGAGGCGACCAGCAACGGCGGCTCGGCCGCGCTGCAGTCCGCCGCCGCGCATCTGGTGGCCGACCCGGCCGCGACCGCGACCCTGGTCACGGCCACCTCCCGGTTCCTGCCGCCGCGGTGGGAACGCTGGCAGCCCACCATCGGGATCTTCCTGGCCGACGGCGCGGTCGCGGCCGTGCTCAACCGCGAGGGCGGCCGGGCGCGGCTGGTCGCGACCGCCAACAGCTCCGCGACCCAGATGGAGGTCCTCGCCACCCCGACGATCCCCGACCCCGAGGGCCACCGCAACCGTACGCCGATCGAGGTCACCGGCCTGGCGCCGTACCTGACGCTGATGAGCGGGGCACTGGTCACCGCGGTCGAGCAGGCCGCCAAGGAGGGCGGCGTCGGCATCGCCGACATCACCAGGTTCGTCGTCACCGGTCTGGGCCTGGCCCAACTGGAGGTCGTCGTGCTGGAGCCGCTCGGCATCGACCTGGCCCGCACCACCTGGCCGATGCTGCGCGAGCTCGGCCACGTCGGGCCGTGCGACCAACTGCTCGGCATGGATCACCTGCTGCACGACGAGACCCTCAAGCCCGGCGACACCATCATGTCGATCGGTCTCGGCATGGGCTCGCGGTTCACCGCGTCCCTGCTGGAGGTCACCGAGCAGCCCAAGCCCCGTACGGCCACCACCTTCACCGCGCCGGTGCGCGTGCAGGCCCCGCCCGCCGACGCGTACGTCATCGACCCCTCGGGCGGCGACATCTTCGGCGAGGCCGCCGCCCTGCGCGAGCGCGGCCCGGCCACGCCCGTCGAACTGCCCGGCGGCGTGTCGGCCTGGGCCGTCACCGGTCACGACCTGACGAGGAGGCTGCTGCTCGACCCGAGGGTCTCCAAGGACGCGAACAAGCACTGGCCCATGTGGCGCGACGGCGACATCCCGCCGGACTGGCCGCTGATCATGTGGGTCGCGATGCAGAACATGTTCACCGCCTACGGGACCGACCACACCAGGCTGCGCAGCCTGGTGGCCAAGGCGTTCACCCCGCGCCGCATCGAAGCGACGCGGCCGCGCGTCGAGGAGATCACGGCCGGCCTGATCGCCGACCTGGCCGCGGTGCCGCCCGGACAGCCGGTCGACCTGCGCGCACGGTTCGCGTTCCCGCTGCCGATCCAGGTCATCACCGGACTGTTCGGGGTGAGCACGCAGACCGGCGAGGACCTGCGGCGGCTGGTGGACGCGGTGTTCAGCCTCGACGCGGACCCGGCGGGCGTGCAGGCCGCCTCCGGCGAGCTGTACATGCTGCTCAAGGAGCTCGTGGCCGCCAAACGGCGCGACCCCGGCGACGACATGACCAGCGACCTGATCGCCGCGCAGGAGGCGGACGGCACCCGACTGTCCGAGCGGGAACTGCTGGACACCCTGCTGCTGACCATCTCCGCCGGCTTCGAGACGACGGTCAACCTGCTCGACCACGCCGTCCACGCACTGGCCACGCACCCCTCCCAGCTCGCCCTGGTCCGCTCCGGGGCCGGCACGTGGGAGGACGTCGTGGACGAGACCCTGCGCTGGCAGGCGCCGGTGCCGAACCTGCCGCTGCGCTACGCCGTGGAGGACATCTCGGTGGACGGCGTGCGGATCCGCAAGGGCGAGGCGATCCTGCTGTCCTACGGCGCGGCCGGCCGCGACCCGGCGCAGCACGGGGACGACGCCGAGGACTTCTCCGTCACCCGGCCGTCGCGGGCCGACCACCTCACCTTCGGGCACGGCGTGCACTTCTGCCTCGGCAGCCCCCTGGCGAAGCTGGAGGCGACGACGGCGCTGTCCGCGCTGTTCTCCCGGTTCCCCCGGCTGCGGCTGGCCGTCCCGTCGTCCGAACTGGAGCCGCTGGGCTCCTTCTTCACCAACGGGCACAAGACCCTTCCGGTGATCCTGGAGGAGGGCTGATGGCCCACTTCGCCTTCGTGAGCGCGCCCGCGTCCGGGCACGTGAACCCGACCCTGCCGCTGGTGGAGGAGCTGGTCCGGCGCGGTCACCGGGTCAGCTACGCCACGGGACCGGCCACCATGGACGCCGCCGTCGCCGCCGGGGCGTCGCCGGTGACCCTGCCCTCGCAGCTGCCGCCCGACATGGCGGCACGGGGCGACTTCACGGCGGAACAGCTCGCCGTGACGATGGAGTACTACCTCGACGACGCGCGTGCCTCCTTCCCCGTCCTGGCCGGGCACTTCTCGGCCGACCCGCCGGGCGCGGTGTGCTACGACTCGGTGACCTTCACCGGGCGGATGCTGGCGAACCTGCTCGGGGTCCGGGAGATCTCCCTGGTGCCGACCTTCGCGGAGAACGAGTCCTTCTCGGCGGCGCAGGTGTACCTGCCGGCCGACTTCGACCACACCGACCCCCGGCTGGTGGCGGCGATCCAGGACATGGGGAAGTTCGCGCAGGGCCACACCTTCCTCGACGACCCGAACCTGATGTTCGGCCACGTGGCCCCGACGAGCCTGGTGTTCATCCCCCGCGAGTTCCAGATGTCGGGGGACACCTTCGACGAGCGCTTCCACTTCGTCGGGCCGTCGCTGAGCAGCCGGCGGACCGCCGAGCAGTGGAGCCCCCGGTCGCCGGCCCCGGTACTGCTGATCTCGCTGGGAACCGTCTTCAACGACCGGCCCGAGTTCTACCGGACCTGCATCGAGGCGTTCGGGGACAGCGACTGGCAGGTCGTCATGGCGGTGGGCGGGCTGGACCCGGAGTCGCTGGGCCCGGTCCCGGCGAACGTCGACGTGCGCGCGCACGTGCCGCAGGTGGCGGTGCTGCGCCACGCCGAGGTGTTCCTGAGCCACGCCGGGATGAACTCGGTGATGGAGTCGCTCTACCACGGGGTGCCCTTCGTGGCGGTGCCGCAGATCCCGGAACAGCGGGCGATCGCCCGGCGGGCGGAGGAGCTGCGGGTCGGCAGGACGCTCGCCGAGCCGACCGTGCGGGCCCTGCGCGACGCCGTCCAGGACGTCCGGTCCTGCCGCCCCCGGGCGGCCGCCCTGAGCCGGATCGTGCGCGGGGCGGGCGGCGCGTCCAAGGCGGCGGACGTCCTGGAGGAACTGCTGACGCGGTAGCGACCGGGCTCCACCGGGCGGCCCGCCCCTTCGGCGCGCCGCCCGGTGGAGCCCGTTCCCGCGCGGTCTCGTACGGCGTCTTTCAGGTCTGATCGCGCGAGCAGGACAGCGGTGCGAGGCCTGCGGCGGTGAACACGTAGCTGACCGATCGCTTGTCCGGGCCCGGACAGGAGACGACGACGGCGTTCCCGTGGCTGCTGGTCCCGCCGTACCGCGGTGTGATCTGCGTGTAGGCGCGTCCGCGCAGGTCGGCGGCCCAGGTCGCGGTGGAGTCGGTCCAGGTCGTGGCAAGGACGCTGGAGACCAGCCAACGGCCGTCGAAGTCCGCCAGGCCGAGGCCACCCTGGGCGGAGCCGGCGGTGTGGATCGTGGTGCGCTGGCGGCCCTGGTCGCGCAGCCAGACCAGGGTCGCACGGCCGTCGCGCCGGCTGAAGGCGACATAGGGGAACCCGCCCGCCTCCTCGTTCAGCTGCTTGTTCATCGCGTCCACGCCGGTGCCGCCGTTGTTCGGCGTGATGCCGATCCAGCTGGCGAAGGTCCCCTGGTCGTGGTTCCAGGTCCCGCGCATGCCCAGGGCCATCACCAGCGTGGCGGGCCCGCAGTACCGGCCGCAACCGTGGTCGCCACCCCTTGAGCGGATGCCGGCCGGTCGACCGACGGAAGGCCGTTCGAAGTCGACACCGGCCTGGAGCCGTTCGAGATCATCGGGATCGAAGTGCCCAAAGTGCGACGCCTGTCCTCCTCCTGGACGGGCTGCTCCCGTGCGGTGGCCGTCTGCCACGGCGACATCGAGCCAACAGGGAACGGACCTGGCCATGAGTCGGGAACTCCTCGAACCGTTCAGGTGCGATGTGTCAGGATCGTGTCACGCTGAGTCGCGGAACCGCGGGCTCGGGCCTGGTCGACGGAGGTGGCATGCCGGTCGAAGTGGTCTTCTTCAATGTCGGGCAAGGCGACTGCACACTCTTGTGGTTCTACGACCGGGCGGCTCCGGGCGTCGGCACGCACGCGATCCTGGTGGACTGTGGCACCGCCGGCCCCGTCCCACCCTGGCGGCCGGCCGCGGCGGCGACCGGTGACGCCAAGCAGCGCGTGATCGCGCACCTGCGCGAGAGGCTCGACCACTACCTGAGCCGTCTGCGCGATCCCTACACGCTGGACTGGCTGGTGGTGACGCACCCGGACCAGGACCACTTCAACCTCCTGCAGGACGTCCTGGTGGACGGTCGTGACCCGGCGCGGCTGAAGTACACGATCCGCAATGTCGCCTACTCGCTCCGGCCCGCCGACTACCGTGAGGGCGGCGGCGACTTCATGGTGCGGCTGTTCACCGACTGGACGGCCTTCACCGGTGCGGCCGGGCAGCGGGTGCTCAACGAGCCGAAGCTGGTGACGATGCCGGCCGACCCTGTGCCGCTGCTGGGAACAGGGCCGGGTGCGGACCTCCTCATGCTCGGCGGCGTCGTCGGGCCGACCATCCACTCGCGCGGCGCCCAGCGGCGACCCGGCGACGTCGCCAAGTTCGCGGCGGGCGAGAAGGAGCGGATCGCCAACATGTGCAGCCTGGTGACGGTCCTGACGGGTGAGCCGGACGCGTTGGGCAGGCGCCAGAAGGTCCTGCTGATGGCGGATGCCGAGGTGATCAACGAGCAGTACCTGATGGGACTCGCGGGGCCGTTGTGCACCCGTGAGAGCCACCTGTGGCTGAAGCTCGGACACCACGGGAGCAAGCACTCCACCAGCGACGAGTGGCTCGCACACACGACCCCGGACGGGCTCTTCATCAGCACCGGGCTGAACGCGTTCGGCGGCGGGGTGGCGACGTGCGACGCCGAGAACCTGGCGGGCCGGGTCCTGGTCCGGTGGGAAGGGGTCCGCGCCGCCCACGGCATCCCCGCCCCCGCCGTGCGTGCGGGGCTGACCTGGGGCTTCGGCTTCCAGGACAACACGGATGCCCCGCCCTGGCCCTTCGTCCACACGCCGACGACCGACGGCGTGTTCAGCTCGCTCGCCCTGGAGCCGGGCACCGCCGGCTGGCGGGGCGTCGACTGGCACCTGCGACTCGACCACACCGCCCCGGGAAGCTACGACATCTGGTACGAGTAGGAGCCGGTCATGCCCTTGCTGGTCTCGACCCTGCGCACGGTTCTGCGCGAGGCCCAGAACCTCTCCCGGCTCCAGGTCGCCCCCGACTTCCTGGAGCTCGATCCCGCCCTGGAGTTGTTCAAGCAGTACCTGGCGAACAGCCTGCTGGATGTGCGCGATGCGACCGTCGATGTCGACGCCCTGCACGTCGAGGGCGCCGTGACCCTCGTCGGGCAGCAGGCCTCGCCGGGCAGCGTGCTGTTCCTGACGGACGAGGACCAGCGGCACGTGGTGGGCCTCCGCGTCGATGTCGTCCTGCTCCAGGACGGCGCCGACTTGCCTGAGGAATTGCGCACAATCCCGGCCGCGCTGGAGCGGCTGCGGCTGGGCCCGCTGCACCTGGTCCTCGGGATCGAGCCCGGCGGGGACACCGGCTCGCGCCCGCGCGTCGGCCTCGGCGCCGAGGTGCTGTTCCCCACGCCGGAGGCCGCCCCCAGGCCGTACCTCTGGGGCTACCCTCCGCTGTGGACCGGGCAGCCGTGGCAGGTCGGCTCGGAATTCGCCGAGGTGCCGATCCCCGACCTGGACAGCCTGCGGGCCCTCGCCGGCCTGCCGGCGGGCTCCCTGAATCTGCCTCCCGACATCGCCGGGTCCGCCCGGCTGGTGCTGACAGCCCTCGGCATCACCTTCGCCCCGAACCGGCCAGGCCGCGCGGTGGGCGCCGACTGGCTCACGCTGTGGATGCGGGTGGAGCTCGACGAGCCCTGGACGCCGCTACCGGGAATCGAACTCGAAGGCCTGCACGCGGAGTTCACGATCGCGGACCCGTTCGGCAAGCCGCGCCAGGCGATCATACTGGGCGGGCGGGTCACCCTCGCCGACGACATCGCCGTCGACGTCGGCGTCGCACTTCCGGACCGTGCGCTCAGCGGCACCCTCGCCCGCCCGGCCCCGGTCGGCGCACTGCTCCAGCAGCGCTTCCCCGGCGTCCCGGTGCCGCAGGACCTGGAGATCACCGAACTCACGCTTCGGGCGGAGCCGGCCGAGGGCGACCGGCGTGGCTACGGGCTGGACCTCACACTGGCCAACGTCTGGCAGTTCACCGAGGGCGTCGCGCTGACCGGAATCGCGCTCACCGTCGCGGACTACGGCGCCACCGAGGCGTCCCTGACCGCGACCTGGCAGCTCGCGGACGGCACGCTCGACGTCACCGGCACCTGGGCGCAGCGGACGGGCTGGGCCTTCCGCGCCCGCGCGGAGAACCTGCAGCCCGCCCGGGTGATGGCCGCGCTCGGCATCACCCCGCCGGACGTGCTCGACGACCTCGTCATCGAGCAGCTCGCCGTGGCCTTCGACAGCAGCGGCCGTTTCGCCTTCGACTGCGACGCCACCGTGCAGCTCGGTGACCTGGACGCGACCCTCCGGCTCACCGTGACCGCCGACCGGAGCACGGGGGAGACGGGAGTCGGCGGGCTGCTGCGGCTCACCGTTCCGCTGGCCGGCGGCGACATCCGGGTCCTGGACTTCACCCTCCAGTACGCCTCGGGTGCGGGAGGCCGGGTGTTCACCGGGACCTGGACCGGCACACCGGGCGTCTCGGCCGAGGAGCTGGCCCGCGCTCTGGGCCTCGACCTGCCCGGACTTCCCGAGATCCTGCGTCCGGAGCTGGACGCGCTGGCGGTGCGGTACGACAAGACGAGCGGTCAGGTGCTGCTGGCGGCGGCGACCGAGCGAACGGGCTGGGTCTACGCCAGCCGTCCCGGTGCCGGCCCAGGTGCCCCCCGGGTCAACGCGGCGGCGGTGCGGGCCCGGCTCGGGGCGCGCGCCTCGGATCTGCCACTGATCGGCGAGGCGATACCGCCCGGTGCGGACCTTGTCGTCGACGGCATCGCGTTCACCTCGGCGCCGGCCGGATGGACGCCGGCGCACGCGGCCGAGCTCAACGTCGCGTTGGACCGGATCGATTCCGCGGTGGAGCGCCGGCTGCCGCGCTTCGCCACCGGGACGGCGGCCGGGCCCGGTATCGCCGTCCAGGTCGAGCTGAGCATCGGCGGGGTGCGGCAGGACCCGCTGGTCCTGCCGGTCACGACAGGGCCCGGCGGCACGCTCGTGGCCGCCTCCCGAGGCCCGATCACTGTGCGCGCGGCGTCGGACGAGAGCTGGTCCCGCGATCTCGACCTGACGCTCGGGGCGGTTCGGATCTCGCGGATCGGCGCCGGCCTCGCGGACGGGCGGATCTTCGTCGCGCTGGACGCGGTGTTGTCGGTGGGCCCGGTCCGGCTGGTCCTGATGGGTCTGGGGCTCGGCGTCGACGGGGAGTTGAGCGTCTCGCCGCGGTTGCGCGGGGCGGGTGTCGAGCTGGACAAGCCGCCGTTGCGGATCAGCGGGACGGTGGAGCGCCGGACCGGTTCGGAGGTCGCCCCCGGGCTGAAGGAGCAGTTCGTCGGGCTCGCTTCGATCGAGACCGGGTTCTTCGCCCTGAACGCCGCCGGGTCGTACGCCAAGGCCGTGGACGGCTGGTCGTCGATGTTCCTGTTCGGAGAGGTCTCCGGTGGCGAGCAGGGGCTGTTCGGGCCGCCGCCGTTCCGGGTGATCGCCGTTTCGCTCGGCTTCGGTGTCAACAGCACGGTCCGCACACCGAGGATCGACGAGGTCGGCCGGTTCCCGCTGGTGAACCGGTTGGACGGCGGCGGCAGCGGTGACACCCCGGAGCAGGTGCTGGAGAAGCTCGCCGGCCCCGGCGGCTGGATCACACCGCGCGAGGGGCAGTACTGGGGCGCGGGCGGGATCGAGTTCAGCTCGTTCGAGTTCGTCCGCTCCCGCGCGCTGCTGCTGGTCGAGGGCGGCCGGTCGTGGAAGGTGCTGCTGATCGGCCGCACCACCATCGACCTGCCGCGCAGCAAGGCCGTCAAGAGGCCGATCGCCCGGGTCGTCATCGACCTGGCCATCGGCTACCACCAGGACCAGGGCCTGTTCTCGATGGACGCGGTCATCGCGCCCGGCTCGTACGTCATCGACCCGGCGGCCGAACTCACCGGTGGCCTGTCCCTGTACATCTGGGGCCAGGACCGCACCGCGGCCGGGGGCGGCAAGGGCTTCGTGTTCACCCTGGGCGGCTACCACCCCCGTTTCAATCGGCCAGGCTACTACCCCAACCCGCCGCGGGTGGGCTGGCGCTGGGCGATCGGCCCGGTGGCGATCCGCGGCCAGGTGTACGCGGCGCTCACCGACGGCGCGTTCATGGCCGGCGGCGAGCTGGCCGCGAACTACGACAAGGGACACGGCATCCAGCTACAGGCGTGGTTCACGGCCTGGCTGGACGCGCTGGTGCAGTGGAAGCCGTTCTACTTCGACCTGTCGATGGGCCTGAGCATCGGGGTCGCGGCCACCGTCAAGGTGCTGTTCATCCGCGTGCGGGTCTCCCTGTCGGTCGGGGTGTCGCTGGACCTGTGGGGGCCGCCGATCGGTGGCCGGGCCAGGATCAAGGTCTGGTTCATCGGCTTCACCGTCGAGTTCGGCACCGGCCGGGACGGCGTTCCGGCGATCGACTGGGGGGAGTTCAGCGTCCAACTGCCCGCCCCGCTGTCGATCGCCCCGCTGCGCGGGCTGCTGGTCGACGTCGACCCCGAGGAGGCCGCGAGCCGGTCCGCGGCGGGGGAGCCGCTGCTGGTCTCCAGGGACGGATTCGCCGTCCGTACCGAGGCCGCCGTCCCCGCCAGCCTCGTCATCTTCAACGGCAAGCCCTTCGCGGGAGCCGAGGACGACACCATCGACATCCGGCCGATGGGGACCAAGGGGCAGGGCGTGGTCTCCGAACACCACGTCACCCTGAAGAGGTTCGACACCACCTGGACCCCGCCCGACTGGAAGATCGCCGTCTACCGGCAGGACATGCCCAAGGCGATGTGGGGTGCGCCGCTGGGCAAACCCAGCGACGTGCTGGACGGTGACGGACTGCTCACCGGCTGCCTGGCCGGCGTCACCTTCGAGGTCCCCGAGCCCGAACTGGCCCCGGCGGTCGGCTGGGTCGACGCCGACGCGCTGGAGTCCGACGGGCTGCCGGACGCGCCGATCCCGCTACTGGGAACGGCGCCGGAGGGGCCGCCGTCCGTCCCGGACGACGAAGGCGAGGGCAGCATCGGCGCCATCGTCGACCCGGCCACCGGCATCGCCGCGCAGACCACCGCCGCCCGCCGCACCTCGGTGCACGCCGCCCTGGCCGGCCTCGGCCTCGCCCCCGGCACCGACGGCCCCCTGACCCGCTACGCGGACCTCGCGAAGACCGCGTTCACCACCGCGCCCATGACCACCACAGCCGAGAGGTGAACCGACGTTGAGCGGCACCGAAGACCTCCGCGTCGCCTTCCACGACTACCGTCGCCCACTCGCCCCCGCCGGCGTCTACACGCTCACGGCGGAGCACCGCCTGACCAAGGACGGCAACCGGGTCGATGTGAACCCGGCCATCCCCGCCACCACGCAGCGGTTCGAGATCCGCGCGGTCCGGTTCGTCCTGGACCCCTCGTCCGTGCACGCCCACTACCCGGCCGAGGGCGCCGCCGGCGACTTCAGCCGCACCCTCCCGCACATCACGCTGGACCGCTCCATCCTGCCCTGGGAGCGGCTGCTGAAGGCCCGCGCGGTGCCCGAGCAGGCCCCGTGGTTGGCGCTGATGGTGTTCCAAGCGGGTGAACTGCCCGACGATCCCGAGGGCTTGGGCCAGACCACCACCCGCACCGTCGCCGAGTTGCGCAGCCCCGGCGACGGCATCCTCGGCCCGGACCTCAGCGATGAGGGAATCACCCCGGGCATAGCGGCCAGCCGCTGCCAGAGCATCGACGTCCCGGCCGCACTGTTCACCGCACTGGTACCGCGTGAAGAGGAACTGGGCTACCTCGCCCACGTCCGCGATGTCTCCACCCGACCGCAACGGCGCGACGACGGCGAGATCCTCACCGAGGGCCAGTACGCCGTCCTGGCCGCCAATCGGTTCCCCCGGCAGCCCGGCACCTACACCGCGCACCTGGTCTCCCTGGAGGGCTTCAACGGCAGGCTCGACCCTGGCCAACTGGGCGGGAACATCAGGTCCGTGCGGCTGTGCGTGCTGCACTCCTGGTCGTTCACCAGCGACCCGGCCGGCACCCGCGACCCGGCGGCCCTGCTGAGCAACCTCGTCGCACCCGCCCGCGCCGACCGGGAGAACCTGGTGTTGCGCCTGCGTCCGAGCGCGGGCGTGGCGGCCCGCTCCACCGCGGACGCCGAGCAATACGCCCGACGCCGCCTGCACCTGGGCTACACCCCGCTGCCCTACCGGCTGCTGTCGGGGGAGACCACCTACGGCTGGTACCGCGGGCCGTTCGTCCCCGTGATCGCCGCCGAGACCCGCGACTTCGCCCGCGACACCCCGAAGACCACCGCCGACCACGCGCTGATCTACGAGCCGGAGCACGGCCTGTTCGACGTCTCCTACGCCGCCGCCTGGACGCTGGGCCGCACCCTGGCGCTGAGCGACCCCGACTACAGCGAGGAGATCACCCGCGCACGGCGCGAACTGGCCAACACCGCGGCGACGATGATGGCCCTGGCCGCCGCCGGCCCGGCGCTCGCCGCCGCCGATCCCGCCGACCTGGACGGGCGGACCCTGCGGGAGGTGGCCACTCCGGGCTTCGCCTCGAACCTCCTCGATGCGCTCGCCCGGCCCCTCGCCCCGCACGACAGCGCTCCGGCCTCGGCGCGCCGCGGCCGCCGTACCCGCCTCACCCGGCAGAGCGCCCACGCCGTCCTCGCGGCCGGGCCCCGGGCAGCCGCCTTGCACGCCACCGCCGAGCGGCACACCCGCACCCTGCCCGGCTGGCTGGACGAACTGACCCTGCTACGCCGGGTGCCGTTCAACTACCTGGTGCCCAACCCCGCGATGCTCCCCCCGGAGTCGATCCGGCTGTTCCGCATCGACGAGAACTGGATCGAGGCACTGCTCGCCGGAGCCCGCGACGTCGGCGTCCACACCTCCCTGGACGCACTCGTCGACACCGCGCTCACCGCTGCCGTCGACAGCCGCCGCACCCGCATCCGCACCTGGGCGACCGGCCGGGCCGGGCTGCTGATCCGCTCCGAACTCGTCCAAGCCTGGCCGGTGTTCGACATCCTCGCCGGGGCCGCCGGAGCGAAGGTCGCCGAACTGCGCCGAGACCATCTCGCCCCCGACACACTGCTGGTGCTCCTGGACGCGCTGCCCGACGAGGTCGTCATCCGCGAGCCCGGACAGGGCATCCACTTCGGCGTCGACGGCAACGACGCGGCCGGGGACAACAGCGTCATCAACCTGCGCCGGCACCGGCCCGGACCCGACCTCGGACACCCGCTGCGCCGCGACTACCCCGCCGAGGGGGGCCTGCTCACCCGCCATCTGCGCCTGCCCAGCGGGGAGGACGATCCGCACGTCCTGGCCCTGCGCGGTGAGCGGGGCCTGGTGCCCGCCCTCGCCGCCGCCCTCGACCCCGCCCTGGGCGACCTCGCGCCCGGCGAGTTCGCCCTGCAGCTCGTCAACGCCCCCGTCGAGCAACGCCTGACCCTCGACGCCGAGCCCGGCCAGGAGAGCGCCCGATGACCGACACCGATCTGATCGTCCCCGTCGAGGTCCACGCGCTGCTGGCCACCCGCGACGTGGCCGAGTTCGACGACTTCCGACGCTGGACCCCGAAATACCCGTGGACGTTCTCCAAGGACTTCCGCATCAACGCCGAACCGCCCATCCGGGCCTCCGAGGGCAATCCGGGCGAGGGCATCCACGTGCAGTGGCAGCTGCCCGAAGCCCTGACCACCGGGGCGATCGACTCCGCCACCGGGGTGAGCACCTTCCCACTGGTGCCCAACCGCTGGCTCGTGGTGCGCTACGCCCACGTCCGGGGTGCGCTGAAGGCCGCCGGGTTCCTGGTCCACAGCGACTACCTGGAGAAGGCCGACGGCGGGCCCGTCGAGTCGGCCTTCACCCCGTTCGTCGACCCGGCCTCCCCCAGGGAGAAGCCCCGCGCCGACTACATCGGCCGCGTCCACCCGCTCAGCGACGGCCCCTGGCGGGAGCCGACCGCCCGGCCGCTGTTCCTCACCGCGATCGGCAGCGGACTGCCCGCCTTCGCCGCCTTCGCGCCCTACCACGAGAACGTCTTCCTCTTCCACGACACCCTCGCCGACCTCAAGGCCAACGACAACTACCCGCCGCCGTGCACCGTCAGCTACTGCGTGACCGGCTGGTACAGCAGGGACGACGCCGACATCCTCACCACCGCACGCGAGATCGAAGGCCTGCTGCCCCCCGACGCCGATCCCGACAACCCGGCCGACGTGCTGCGGGCCCTGGGCTGGGCCGCCCCCGACGGCATGCCGAACACGATCACCCGCACCCGCTACGTCGGCACCGCCCTCGGCATCCCGTGGAACCGCGAGGGCGGGCACCCCGAATCGGACCGGCCCGCCAGGGCGGACGTCAAGGTCGCGATCGGGCACAGCACCGCCGACGCCGTCGCAGCCCTCGCCGCCCACCAGACCGGCGACACCGACCTCGCCGACCAGGTCCGCGCCCTGTTCCACGGCAACCCCGACGAACTCGACGGTCCCGACGGGCAGGTCTCCCTGGATGAGATCACCCGCCGGTCCTGGTTCAGCGGCCACGACGGCGGCGCCACCTGGAAGGTCGTCAACCGGCCCGGCGAACAGGCCGACGCCCAGCCCCCGCCTCCCGAGCAGCCGGACTGGATCGCGGCCCTCAACCGCGACCAGGACGCCTACGACCAGGCCAGGCACCAGCTCGCCGCCGCACAGGGGCGGCTGTGGACGCTGTGGTGGCTGCGCCACCTGCCCGCCAACCGCCGCCCCCTCGACCACGACTTCGACGAGGCGGCCTGGGACCGGCAGATCCTGGCCGTCGGAACGCAGGTGACGCGGCTGGAGTCCGAGGCCGAGCGGCTGAGCGGCAAGGTCCCGCACGGTCTCACGCCCGAAGCCGTCCAGACCGCGATCGACCGCTACGCCCAGGCCCAGGGACTGCCCGACGAGTTGGAGCTGAAGCGCGCACCCCGGCAGAGCTACTACCGCCCCGCCGACCCCGTCCTCGCGCTGACCGGGGCGGGCACCTCGCAGCCGCTCGGCCGTGACGAGGACGACCCGCTGCCCTGCCGCCTGCCCTCCGCGCTGCTCACCCGCATGAAGATCAACAACGACTGGGCAAACGTTCCGGCCAACCCGCTGCTGCCCGCCAACACCCCCGAAGTCCCCGGCGTCATCCGGGCGGTGGTCGCCGAGTTCGCCCTGCTCGACCAGGCCGTACGCACCCCGGCTGCCGGTGGCACCGGCACCGCGCTGCACGCCGTCGTCGCCGACCCAGCCGCCTGCTCCCAGGGCCCGTGGCCCGAGTACACCGGGGTGTGGCGCCAGCCCTGGCTCCCGCTCTACCTCCAGTGGGAGGTCAAGCACTGCGCCACCCCCTATCGGAGTCGGAACGCCGCCCTCAACTGGGAGTTCGGCCTCGGCCGCGACGGTGACCCGGAACCCGACCGCTACCGCTACCGCTGGACGGGCACGGACGCGGCCCCCGGCGACGGCGACGGCGGGCGGCGCTGGACCGCCTTCGGCGGGCGCGCCTTCCTCACCCCCTCCACCCGCTTCGTGCTGCGCGAGCAGGCACGTCGGCTCGCCGGGCACGCACCGCCGCAGCTGGCCCGGCAACTGAGCGACATGCGCGAGGAGTTGGAGGGCATGGACGTGCTCTCCCAGGCCCTCGACGGCTTCCACGACTGGCTGATCCAGCAGGACGGCGCCGCCCAGGCCGTCACCGACCAGTCGATCCTGGGCCTGGCCGGCGAGACCAACCACGTCCCCGACGGCGCCGAAGGCCACGGCGAGCAGCGCTTCCAGCCCGTACGGGCGGGCCAGTTCCACTTCATCGAACTCGTCATCGTCGACCGCTTCGGACGCGTGTGCTCGCTGGTGCAGCCGACTGGCACCCAACCCATCCAGTTCCCACTGGTCCGCGCCGACAGCGTCGTGCCGGACCGCGACCTGTTCCCGGACCCGCCCGGCCCGCAGCGCTTCGTGCAGCTGCCGCCCCGGCTCGTCCAACCCGCCCGCGTCCGTCTGGACACGGTGCCCCTACGGACCGACCAGCCACCCGCGGAGGCCATCGGCGGCGTCGGCGCGGCGCAACTCCCCGGCGCCGAGGCGCCGGTGGCCGGCTGGCTGCTGGCCAACCACCTCGACCAGACCCTGCTGGTCTACGGCCCCGACGGCGAACCACTCGGCGAACTGCGCGTGGTGCGCGACGTGCGGAACGTCCGGACGACGGCCTGGAACGCGCTCCCGCACGCCCCCTACCGCCACCCGCAGGACGACGCCTTCGCCGCCGCCTACCCGCATGTCGCGGCGTTCGCCCGTGGCCTGCTCGCCCACGCGCCGGAAGCCTTCGACGCGCTGGCCGAGACGATCGACACCGCGCTCGATCACATCCTCGAACCCTCGCCCGACGAGGACCGCTCCCCGGTCCGGCTGATCGGCCGCCCCATCGCCCTCGTCCGAACCCGCCTCAACCTGGACCTGCTCGGCGAGCCACTGACCGACCCCAGCTGGAAGCGCGCGCTCATCCCGCCGGACCAGCCCTATCCCGACGAGCGGGATTACCCCGACTACCGGGACTACCCCGACTACCGCTGGACCGTGCGCCTCGGCGACCCCGACCGGCTCTCCGACGGCCTCATCGGCTACTTCGCGGCCGACGAGCACGACCAGGCGACCCGCTACCACCGCTTCCACGCCGTCGATCCGAACGGCCCGGCCAACACCTACGTCACGGCGATCGGCACCGGCGCCCACCTCACCCTGCCGGCCCGTCCCGCCGACCGCCCCGCCACCCACCACCTCACCCTGCTCGCCTGCCCGCACACCGCCGTCCACGCCACCACCGACATCCTCCCCGTCGCCGACGTCTCCGTGGACGCCGACACCGCCCACCGGGCGCTGGCCCGCATCCGAGCCTCCTTCCGCCTCAACCCGCTGCTCGCCCCCGACCGCTTCGGCCCGCCCACCGCCGCCGCCTCCGCCAAGGCCCGGGCCGGCCACCCGGCCGAGGCCATGGCGGACGGCGACCCGACCACGTCCTACGAGAGCGGCGAACCGCCGATCGTCGGCGACTGGGTCCAGCTCGACCTGCACACCGAACGCGGCGTGGACGCCGTCGACATCCTCCTCGGCCGCCAGGACGGCAGCGGCACCCCTGGGGCAACCGACCTGGAAGCCTCCACCGACGGCCAGCAGTGGACCCTCCTGCGCAGCTACACCCAGGCGACCGAGATCCACCACACTCCCGAAACACCGCTCATCGCCCGCTTCCTGCGGCTGCGGCACACCGGCCCCGCCGCCGGGCCCTGCGCCGTCCGCGAGTTCACCGTGCAGGCCGAACCGCCGGACAAGTCCCTCGTGATGCCCCGCCCCGCGGCCTGGCACGGCGACTGGACCTGGGCCGAACCGATCGCCGTGGACGGCACCGCCGCCGGCCTGCCGCTGCCCGACTGGGACGAGCACCTCATCCACCACGCCGACCACCTCTCCCACCCCGACGCGCCCCTGCCCGTCGCCCGCTCCGGCTACCTCCAGCTCCAACCGCCGGCCCCGGGACGGACCCGCTCCACCCCGGCCCCCGCTTCCCAGGCCCCGGAAGGAACCGCGTCGTGACCAGTCCCAACCCCGTCCTTCTCCTCCCGTACCGCCTGGAGCACACCCCGGCGACCGCCACACAGCCCGGGGAGGTCGCCCTCGACCGCGTCCGCCTCACCATCGGGGACGACCCGGAAGGCCGCACCGCCTGGCCGGTGCGGTGCGCACGGATCACCCTCGACCTCCCCACCGCCCACGGCGCAACCGTGCCGACGGGGGAGCCCGTCATCCTGCGCACCCGACTGGAACTCGAACGCGGTCCCGGCCGAGGCCGGCAGTGGCTGGTCGAAACCGCCACCACCGACCCGGCCACCACCCTCCTCACCCTCAACCCCGCCGAACCCGCCCGCTTCGACGGCACCTGGACCCTCACCCTCACCCTCGACATCAGCACCCCGCTCGGCACCCGGAGCCGCATCACCGAGGACACCGCAGCCGACGACAGCAGCCCGCAGCGCCGCACCGGCACCGCCGGCCTCACCGTCGTCTCGACCCTGCCCAACTGACAGCCTTCAGCGAGGAGTTCGAAAGCCGTGACCACCCCTGCCGCCGACATGTTGCTCCCGCCCGCCATGGTCGCGGACCCGAGCCCGCTGAACGTCTCCACCTTCGCCAAGCCGGAGTACGCCAAACTGACCTTCACCTACGGCAAGGGCGAGGCAACCCCCACCCGGCCCGTGCACTGCAAGTGGTTCAAGGTCCGTATTCCGACCGGTCGCCAGGCCTCCGCCCTGACCAGCGAACCGACCCTGATCCGCTACGAGTTGACCGTGCCCGCCGGCAAGCGGCAGTGGGCCGTGGAGCCCGACACGAAGGACCCCAACCAGGTCGTTTTCACCTGCTCGCCGCCGCCGGACGAGCCCGCCGCGTTCGACGGAACCTGGAGCGTCCAGCTGGAGCTGTGGGGCATCGAGGTCAACGGCGGCGCCGGCCCGGTCGACATCATCTGGGAGGAGTCCACCTCCACCACCGGCGCGAACGGCCAGTTCCAGGAACGCGCCGGCAAGGGCGGCGTCAGCAAGCGCGACGACTCGTTCTACCTGCACAGCTTCCGCCCGGCCTCCGTGGCCATCGCCCGCAACACCAAGGCCACCCTCCTCTGGGAAGGCACCCCCCACGCGGCGTACATCATGTACTACCGCAAGCCGGACGGCACCCAGGGATCCTCCACGGCCAAGGACGGCACCTGGACCTCCCCGGAGAACCTGGTCGACGACTCGAGCTTCACCCTCGAAGCCAGGATGGGCAACGAGGTCCGCTACCTGACCACCTACATCAAGGTGAACAACCCCGATATCACCGTCACCACCATCAGGTCGCCCGAGAACAACGCGCTCACCATCGAGAACATGCCGGACAAGGACCATGCCGATGACAAGGTGAAGCTCACCTTCGCCAACGGCGTTCTCTCCGTCACGAGCAACGGAACCTACAGCGGCGCCATCAGCACGATCAGTATCGCGGCCAGCGAGATCAACGGGCGCGGGGCCGGTGTGCTCGGCCTCAACGGCGCCGTCACGGTCAGTGGTGCACTCGCGGCAGGCGGCCTCATCACCGCCAATGAGGGCATCACCCTCGCCGAGAAGAAGACCATCAAAACCGACTACATCAACGCCAGGGTGGCCGCCGACGGAATCGTCGTGGGCGACAACCTGAGCATGTATCCGGGAAGGACCCTCGCGGCAGACACCCTCACCGCCAACGGCACCCTCACAGCCAAGGGCGACGTCGAGGCCACGGCTACGGACAAGAAGGTCCGAATCGCCAACCTGTACGGCCCCTACGGCGTTCCCCTGGAGATCCAAAGCCTTCTCAATGTGGCCGGAGGCCTCACCGCCAACTCCCTCATCACCGCCAACGAGGGAATTGCCATCGGCGCGAAGAAGACCATCAAGACCGACTACATCAATGCCAGGGTGGCTGCCGACGGAATCGTCGTGGGCGACAACCTGAGCATGTATCCGGGAATGACTTTCGCGGCAGACATCATGCGGATCCTCGGTACTCCATGGAAGATCTCGCAGGCCTTCGTGCCGCAGACGGACGGACTGGTCATCGGCTTCGGTAGCGGGCCCGAGGTCTTCGTCAACGGGGGAATGGGCGCGCCGACCACCATGTCAAGGGACACCAAGGACTCCATCGTGATCCCGGTCAAGGGAGGCACCGGAGTTTCGCTCAGCCGATACGACTCGGGGGCCTGGTACTACATTCCGTTCGGGGTGGTGCGATGAACGCTACGCCGTTCCGGAAGGCGCCGGCCGTCGAAGATGCGCCCCCAGGGGTGCGGGCAAGGACGCCGGCCGCGGCGGCCGGTCTCGGGGTTCGGGGTCCGTGGAAGCGCTGACGGCCGACTCCGGCGCGCCGCGCGGCAATTGTCGCGCCGGGCCGGGTTTCATCTGGCATGCCCCTGGCAAGAAATTCCAACCATGGGCCTGCCTCCACTCGTCGAGCATCCTGCTGTCGCTGTCTTCCGCGAACCCCGGGGCGGGCGGCCCGTTCCGGCGCTGGGCCCGTGGGTCGGCGCCGAGGCGCTGCGGACCGCGTGTGTGCTGGCCGGCATGGTGACCCATGCCAGGCCGACCGAGCGCAGCACCGCGCTGCGGCAAGCCACCGCGAGGGCGGGCGAGTTGGTGGCCGCGCTGTCGGCCCTCGGCCCGGCCTTGGCCGGTGAGGACGTACCGGCGGAGTCGACCAGCCAGTCGTACTTCCGGGTCCGTGAGGTGGAACTGTCCGACCAGCAGGCCGCCCTGCACGGTGCCCTGGTCGTTCACCGGGGTCTGGAGGACCTCTGTGAGGCTCCGTTGTCGGGTGCCGACCTGGCGCTGGAGGTAGCCGGGATGCGGCAGGCGGTGCTCGACCTCACCGGTGCGGTCGCGGGCGCCGTCCCCGAGCCCGCCCTGCCGGCGGCCGTCCCCGATCCCGGTGCGGGGCCGTCGTCGTTGGAGAGCACGTGGAGCGCACGCTGGCTCATCGGGCACCAGGTGCACGTCCTGTTCAACGTCTGTGCCGCGGTCGCCGTGGCCGACGCCACCCGCCACTTGCGGAACGGAGACGCCACCGCCGCATTGGAACGGCTGGCGGACGCGACGGTGTACGTGCGCGGCTTCCCGGCGGCCATGAACCACGCCAGTGCGATCCCGGCCGACCACTACATGGCGGAGATCCGCCGGACCATGGCGCCGCCGTCCACGGACATCCCGCTCAGCGGGCGCCAGCACCGGGGCTACAAGCTCTTCCGGGCCGCGATGAAGGACCTCCTGGCGGTCCTACCCGAGCCCTACGACCAACTGGCCTCCCGATCTGAGGAGTTGGCCGAGGCTCGGGGTGCTCTGCTGGAAGCCGACATCGTGGACGCCGAACGGCACATCACACTCGCGTACTCGATGGTGCACCTACGCCGCTCCATCGCCCAGCGGCCCGAAGGCCCCGACAACGCCGTCGCCGAACTGCGGCTCATGCGTCATCGCCGCGCAGCCCAATACGCCCCCCTGATCCGTTTCGGGGACCACTACATCGCCGACGCCGTCGCCGGCCTGCGCCACTCGTGAGTCCGCGCGCCCACCGTTCGCACTCCCGGCAGGAGACCTGATGCCCGGCACCACGCACAACACCGCCGTCGCCGCCGACTGGCAGCTCGATCCGGCCGATGCCGGCGCCTGCGAGAAGCTGGCCCGCACCCTGTGCAACGGAGGGCACGACCAGGTGGACAGCTCCGCGTGGTTGACCCGGGCCCGGGACGCCTGGGACGAGCTCCCGCTGCCACTGCGCCGCGCGGTGCGCCGGTTCCGCAGGCACTCCGGCCCGCGTGGCACCCTGGTGATCGGCGGCCTGCCCGTCGACCAGGCAGGCCTGCCCCCGACTCCGGCCGTACCCGGGTCGGTCCAGCGCCGGGTCACCATCCCGGCCGCGCTGCTCACCATGGTCGCCTGCGGGCTCGGCGAGCCGCTCGCCTACCTGGCCGAGAAGTCCGGCGCCCTCGTCCAGGACGTCGTGCCCGTGCCCGGGCAGGAGACCTTCCACGGCAACGCCGGATCGGTCCCGCTGTCCTTCCACACCGAGAACGGCTTCCACCCCCACCCGCCCGACTACGTGGTCTTCCTCTGCCTGCGCGCCGACCACGACCGGACCGCGGGCATGCGGGTCGCCGGCATCCGCCAAGCGCTGCCGCTCCTCACCCCGGCCGGCCGCGAGGCCCTGTTCGCACCGGAGTTCCTCACCACCCCGCCGCCCTCCTTCGGCCCCGGCACCGCGAGCGGCGCCGAAGCCGAACCCAGGCCGGTGCTGTCGGGCGCGCCCGAGGACCCCGACATCCGCATGGCCCAACTCGTCACGACCCCGCTCACCCCGCGGGCCGCCGCCGCCCTGGCCGAGTTCGGCCGTGCCTGCGAGGCGACCGCCCGCACGCTGTGCCTGACCCCCGGCGACCTGGTCGTCCTCGACAACCGCGTCACCGTCCACGGCCGCACCGCCTTCCGGCCCCGCTACGACGGGGCGGACCGCTGGCTGCAGCGTACCTACGCCACCACCGACCTGCGCCGTTCCCGCGACCACCGCCCCGACGACGGCCACGTCCTCGCGTCCTGACACCGCTGCCGAGCGGACTCCGTGACCGGCGGTGCGACCGGGCGGCGCCCTCGGTCACGGATCGGCGCCCACGGAGTCGACGCGCCGGCGGGCGGGGGCGGGCGAAGGCCGCCGGGGTGGCCGGGGAGGCGACCTCGCCGAAGGGTCCGTCCGTTCGTGCCCGCCGGTTGCTTCAGCAGCCGCTCACCGAGGCCGGGGCCGCAGGCACGGGTCGGGGGCCGAGTGCCTGGGTGCGGTCGTCTACTCCTTGTGGAGCAGCAGGCACCCCCGTCCTGTGGACGTGGAGGGCTCGGACGTCGAGGCGGGTCTTCGGCCGGTGATGATCCGGGTGCCCGCTCTGTCGGCGTCCCGCCCCGTCGTGGCGCAGGACCCCGCCCCTTCCCGGAAGGCGCCCGCCCCGTGCTCCTGGTCATCGTCGTCGCCGCCGTCGCCCTGATCGTGGGGCTCGCCGCCAACCGCTACCTGCGGCCCCGGCTGATCACCGCGAACGACGACGAGGGCATGGCCGTGAAGGACCTGGTCGGCCCGCTGCTCACACTCACCGTGCTGCTGCTCGCCTTCGTCCTGGTCACCGCCAACGGCTCCTACGGCAAGGCCGAGGTCTCCTCCCGAGGCGAGGCCCGCGCCCTCGACCAGCTCGTCGAGACCGCCGAGTACGCGCCCGCGCCGCAGCGCGCCCGCATCCAGGGCGACGCCGTCTGCTACGCCCGCGCGGTGCGCGAGCAGGAGTGGCCCGCCATGGCCGACGGCAACGGCTCACCCGCGCCGAGCGTCTGGTCGACGGAGTTCCGGCAGATCTTCGCGGAACTCCAGGGCCAGCCCGTCTTCGGCATGCTGGTCGCCGCCGACAACAAGCGCTCCGACGAGCGGGACGAGCGCCTCACCCAGGCCTCCGCCAGCATCCCGGGCGCCATCCTCTGGTTCCTGCTCGCCACCCTGGTCATCACCGTCGTCGCCCTCGCGATCTGCCTGCCGCGCCGCAACAACCGCGGCCAGGTCATCACCCTCGTCGTGATCACCGCCCTGCTCACCACCACCCTGGTCCTCATCCGGGACGTCGACCGCCCGTTCGGCGGCATCATCAACGTCCAGCCCACCGCCATCACCGCGGTCGAGCAGCAGGCCGACCGCGACTTCCACACCAACGACCCCACCGGCCAGCTCCCCTGCGACGACCAGGGAAGCCGCCGCCCCGCCTGAGCCTTCTCCGCTCGTGACAGGATGGAAGGCTTCCGTGCGAACGGAGAGCCGGTGCCGAGAACCACCGCACAGTCCACCACGACCCCGGTCGCACGGCCGATGGCCGGACACCGCTGCGGCCGGGGTACGAGACGGGGCCGCCGAGCGGGCCGGACGCGGTCCGGGGAGCGCGGTGCCCGCATGAGCGGCCCGGCGCGGTATGCCGCTCGTCCTGCGCCGGCCTCGGCGGCTCAGCGGCAGCAGTCGCACCTCGGCCGGCACCCGCAGGCATCGGCGCTCGGGACCGACGTCAGGGCGGTGCCGGCCGTGGGCGCGCAGCAGCCCTTGCCCTGCCAGGCGTCGCGGCCTTCCTTGACGGCGATGGCGGCGATGACGAGGGCGGCGACGGCGCCGGCGGAGCCGAGTTCTCGGCCGGCCTTGCGCTGGGCGGCGGAGAGGAAGGGCATGACCGCCGGCGAGGGGGCGGCCAGAACGAGGCCGGGGAGGGAACGTCCGGCTTTGCCGGTGCCGGCCAGCGCCCGGATCGAGTCAGCGGTGACCTAGGTGTTCTGACCCGTGAGGTTGGGGACGCGGCTGGCGGGTGGCTTGCCTGCGAGTGCGGTGTGTCCGCGGTGGTGATTGTAGGTGTGGA
>NZ_JBHVIV010000104.1:0-25954 GCF_042799475.1 Kitasatospora sp. NPDC057692
GTTACATTCCGAACCCGGAAGCTAAGCCTCACAGCGCCGATGGTACTGCAGGGGGGACCCTGTGGGAGAGTAGGACGCCGCCGAACAATCATTCAAAGCCGCGGCCCCCAGCGATTCGCTGGGGGCCGCGGCTTTTTGCGTATGTGCGCAGGTGTGCACGACCGGCAGAACGGGACTTCCGCCCAGACGCGGGGTGTCCCCGGATGCCGGACAATGGAGATGGTGCACGGCCAGAAGGCCGGCGCCGAACCGCGTGAGGGCAGTGGTGTTGCCCGATCCGCGGTGGAGATGAAGCAGCAGAAGGAGTCACCACGATGGCGAACCAGCCTCAGGACCGCCCCGAGCGTCGATCGGACGACGGCCGCGGCTACGAGCCCCGGTCTCGCGGGGGCTGGTCGAACGACCGTGGTCCGCGCCGCGACGACCGCAGGGACGACCGCCGCGACGACCGTGGCGGCTTCCGCCGGGACGACCGCCCGTCCGGCGGGTACGGCCGGGACCGCGATGACCGCGGTGGCGACCGTGGCGGCTTCCGCCGCGATGACCGTCCCTCGGGTGGTTACCAGGGTGGCGGCGACCGCGGTGGGTTCCGCCGTGACGACCGTCCGGCCGGCGGTGGCTTCCGCCGGGACGACCGCCCCTCGGGCGGGTACGACCGTGGTGGCCGTGACGACCGCGGTGGCGACCGTGGCGGCTTCCGTCGTGATGACCGTCCCTCGGGTGGTTACCAGGGTGGTGGCGACCGCGGTGGGTTCCGTCGTGACGACCGTCCGGCCGGTGGCGGTTTCCGCCGTGACGACCGCCCGGGTGGGTTCCGTCGTGACGACCGTGATGACCGTCCGCGCCGTGACGACCGTCCCTCGGGCGGCTACCAGGGCGGTGGCGACCGCGGTGGGTTCCGTCGCGATGACCGTCCGGCCGGCGGTGGCTTCCGCCGGGACGACCGCCCCTCGGGCGGGTACGACCGTGGTGGCCGTGACGACCGCGGTGGCGACCGTGGCGGCTTCCGCCGCGATGACCGTCCCTCGGGCGGCTACCAGGGTGGCGGCGACCGCGGTGGGTTCCGTCGCGATGACCGTCCGGCCGGTGGCGGTTTCCGCCGTGACGACCGCCCGTCCGGCGGGTACGGCCGGGACCGCGATGACCGTCCGCGCCGTGACGACCGTCCCTCGGGTGGTTACCAGGGTGGCGGCGACCGTGGCGGGTTCCGTCGCGACGACCGTCCCTCGGGTGGTTACCAGGGTGGCGGCGACCGCGGTGGGTTCCGCCGTGACGACCGTCCGGCCGGTGGCGGTTTCCGCCGTGACGACCGCCCGGGTGGGTTCCGTCGCGATGACCGTGATGACCGTCCGCGCCGTGACGACCGTCCGTTCCGCGACCGTGACGACCGTGGTGGCGACCGTGGCGGCTTCCGCCGTGACGACCGTCCGGGTGGGTACCAGGGCGGTGGCGACCGCGGCGGCTTCCGCCGTGACGACCGGGGCGACCGTGGTGGCGACCGCGGCGGGTTCCGCCGTGACGACCGGGGCGGCGACCGCGGTGGCTTCCGCGGCGGCCGTGACGACCGCGGTGGCGACCGCGGCGGCTTCCGCCGTGACGACCGGGGCGACCGGGGCGACCGCGGTGGTTACCGCGGCGGCCGCGACGAGCGCGGCGGCCGGGACCAGGACGACCGCCGTGGCAACTACGAGCCGGTCAAGCGCCTGCCGATCCCGGAGGACGTCACCGGCTTCGAGATCGACGCGGACGTGCGCCAGGAGCTCAAGAGCCTGCCCAAGACGCTCGCCGACGACGTCGCCCGCAACCTGGTGATGGTCGCCCGCCTGCTCGACAGCGAGCCGGAGGAGGCCTACCAGTACTCGCGCGTCGCGCTGCGGCTCGCTTCCCGCGTCGCCGCCGTCCGTGAGGCGGCCGGGTTCGCCTCGTACATGACCCAGCGCTACTCCGAGGCGCTGACCGAGTTCCGCGCCGCCCGCCGGATGACCGGCCGGGTGGACCTGTGGCCGGTCATGGCCGACTGCGAGCGCGGCCTGGGCCGCCCGGAGCGGGCGCTGGCGATGGCCGGCGAGCCCGAGGTCAAGCAGCTGGACAAGGCCGGCCAGGTCGAGATGCGCCTGGTCGCGGCCGGTGCGCGCACCGACATGGAGCAGTTCGACGCGGCCGTCGTCACCCTGCAGAGCCCCGAGCTGGCCTCGCCCGCCGTCCACCCGTGGACCGCGCGCCTGCGGTACGCGTACGCCGAGGCGCTGATCGCGGCAGGCCGTGGCGAGGAGGCCCGCGACTGGTTCGCCAAGGCCGCCGAGGCGGACACCGACGGCACCACCAACGCCGCCGAGCGCCTTGCCGAGATCGACGGTGTCGAGTTCGTGGACGCCCTCGACCCGGAGTTCGCCGAGGAGGAGGCCGAGCAGGCCACCGCCGAGCCGGTCCGCCGCAAGGGCGCCGAGGTCTCCGACGAGAAGGTCATCTTCGAGGACGAGGAGGACGTCGAGGAGTACTACGACGAGGACGACCTCGAGATCGACGAGGACTTCGACGGCGTGGTCCCCGAGCGTGCCTCCGACGCGGAGCGGACGGAGCAGGCCGAGCAGGCCGAGGAGTCGGACAAGGCCGCCAAGGCCGAGGAGTCCGACAAGTAGCCGTCGGACCTGACGGCGAGTGAGGCCCTGCCGCGCCCCGGGAGATCCCGGAGTGCGGCAGGGCCTCACTGCGTTGTGGGCGGGTCAGCCGAGTTCGAGGTTGCGCAGCACCAGCCCGGTGGCCGGCTTCGGTCCGAAGGAGGTGGACTTGCGGGGCATGGTGACGCCCTGCTCGGCGAGCCGCCGGACCACGCTCTCCCGTACCGGGTGCAGCAGGACGGCCGTCCCGCCGGTCCGGGCGGCCTCGCGCTCGGCGGAGACCGCGGTGTGCAGGTAGCCGATGTCGTCGGGGCCGTCGGGGATCCGCCAGGTGTGGTCGAGCAGGGTGGTGTGCAGCACGGTGGCGTCCAGGTGGCGCCACTCCTCGGGCTTGTCGTGCGGAACGGTGGCGTCGAGCAGGGTCTCGTCGGGGTCGCCGACGAGCCAGTAGACGCCGTCCCCGCCGGTGAGCAGGAATCCGCTGCCGCCGTGCCGCTTCTGCTCCGCGAGGGCCTGCAGGGCGCTCTCCAGCGGGCCGGGGACCTCCTTGACCCGCCACTGGTCGCCGAGCCGCCGCAGGGCGTCGGCGACCGGCAGGCGGTACAGCACCCGGTGGATGGCCCGCACCCGCAGCGGGTAGCGGGCGGTGTCGACCAGCAGCACCAGGCCGCGGTCCCAGGGGCTGCGCGGCAGGTGGCGGTGCTCGCGCTGAAGCCGCAGGTACATCTCCCAGCGGTGGTGGCCGTCGGCGATCAGGGCCCGGCAGGTGGCCAGGTCGCGGCCGACGGCGGCGATCTCGGCCGGGTCGGTGACCGCCCAGAGCCGGTGGTGGGTGCCGTCGGAGGTGGTCGTGGTGAGCAGCGGTTCGCCGCGCACCGCGCGTTCGACCACGCCGGACGCCCCGCCGTCGCCGCGGTAGGTGAGCAGCAGCGGTTCGAGGTTGGCCCGGGTGGTGCGCATCAGGCCGACCCGGTCGGCGACCGGCCGGGGCATCACGTCCTCGTGGGGGAGGACCACGCCGGCCTCGCTGCCGCTGATCGCGAGGGCGCCGATGAGCCCGCGCTGCAGCACCTCGGGGGTGTCGCCGGAGGCGGGCACGTACTGCTCGTAGACGTACAGGGCCGGGACGGGGTCGGGGGCGAGGACGCCCTCGCGCTGCCACTCGCGCAGCAGCCGGGCGGCGTGCCGGTAGCGGGTGTCGCGGTCGGGGCGGTCGCCGGTGTCCTCCGGCTCGGGTCGGGGCAGGATCAGCCGGACCACGTTGTGCGGGTCGGCGGTCTCCAGGTCGAGCCGGCGGCCGGGGTCGACGACGTCGTACGGGGGTGAGGTGACGGCGGCCAGGGCGCCGACCCGGTCGGGGACGTATCTCAGTCCGCGGAAGGGGGACAGGGACAGACCTGCGGTGGCGACGTGCCCGGGATCGCCGGGGCCGCCGTGCGGAGACTCCACTCCGCTTTCTGCACTGGGTGTGCTCATTCTGGGCATCGTAACCGGGTACGCGTTGTTCAGAGATCGGAACACCCGTGCCGGTCCGGCGGCCGGGTGTCGTGACCGAGGACGAGGTGCGGTGTGCACGAGGGCGACGAACGGGTGGACGGCACGGCAGGTGGCGGGGCCGGGGACGGTGGCGTGCCGGAGCAGCGGCGGTCCGGGGAGCCGGTGGGGGACGTCTACGAATGGTTCCGCCGGGGGGCGAAGCTGCTCGCGCAGGGCAACCCGGCGGCGGCCCAGCAGCTGCTGGCGCGGGCGGCCGCGGCGGAGCCGTCCTCGCGCAGCATCCGGGAGGCGCTCGCCCGGGCGCAGTTCGACGCGGGCTCGTACGCGGCGGCGCTGGAGAACTTCCGGGCGGTGGCGCTGGCGGATCCGTCGGACGACTACGCTCAATTCGGGTGGGGTGTGGCGGCGGCCAGGCTGGGGGACTTCGAGACCTCCGCCGAGCACCTGGCACTGGCCGTGGCGATGCGGCCGGACACCGACCACTACCGGGCCGCGCTGCGGCAGACCCGGGCGACGCTGGCGGCCCGCGCCGGGGCGTTCGGCCCGCTGCTGCCGGGCGCACCGGGGTACCTGGAGCCGCCGGCCGGGGCGGAGCACCCGGGGGAGGACGGGCCTTCCGAACCGGGGCCGGGAACCACGGCGGGTCCGGAGCCGACGGGTGAGCGGGACCGGCGGGACGGCTGAGGCCGGAGGGCCGGGTACCCGCGGCGCCGACGGCGCCGACGAGCACCGACGAGCACGACTGACGCGATGAGTGAGGTAGAGCAGGCATGACCGAGACGGCCACCACCGTGCGACGGACCGCCCCGGGCGGCAGCGAGCCGCCGCTGACCGAGGCGTACGACACGGCGCTGCTGGACCTCGACGGCGTGGTGTACGCCGGACCGAACGCGATCGAGCACGCCGTGGACGCGCTGGCGGCGGCCCGCGCGGCCGGGATGCGACTGGCGTACGTGACCAACAACGCTTCCCGCCCGCCCCGGGTGGTGGCCGCGCACCTGAGCGAGCTGGGCGTGCCGGCCGAGCCGGCGGACGTGATCAACTCCGCGCAGGCGGCGGCCCGGGTGCTCGCCGACAAGCTGCCGGCCGGGGCGAAGGTGCTGGTGGTGGGCGGCCTCGGGCTGGAGGAGGCGCTGGCCGAGCGCGGGCTCGTCGCGGTGCGGACGCTGGCCGAGGAGCCGCTGGCGGTGGTCCAGGGCTTCGACGCCTCGGTGGGCTGGACGCACCTGGCGGAGGCCTCCTACGCGGTGCAGTCCGGGCTGCCGTGGGTGGCGTCCAACACCGATGTGACGGTGCCGACGGCGCGCGGGATAGCGCCGGGCAACGGGATGCTGGTGGCGGCGGTGCGGGCGGCGACCGGGGTGGAGCCGGAGGTGGCGGGCAAGCCGCTGCCGCCGATGCACCGGGAGACGGTGCTGCGGACGGGCGCGAAGCGGCCGCTGGTGGTCGGCGACCGGCTGGACACCGACATCGAGGGCGCGTTCAACGGCGGGGTGGACAGCCTGCTGGTCTTCACCGGGGTGACGACCCCGGCGGAGCTGCTGGCGGCCCCGGCCGAGCACCGGCCGACCTATCTGGCGGCGGACCTGCGCGGGCTGCTGACCGGGCACGCGCCGGTGACGGCCCGGCCGGGCGGCGGCTTCTCCTGCGGCGGGTTCGACGCGGTGGCGCAGGACGGCGTGCTGCGGCTGGAGGGTGTCGGGGCGGACCGCTGGGACGGGCTGCGGGCGCTGTGCGCGGCGGCGTGGACGGCGCTGGACGCGGACGGCGAGCCGGTCGACGGCCGGAAGGCGCTGGCCGAGCTGGGGTTCTGAGGCCGGGTGTCCGGCCGGGTCAGAGCAGGGTGCGCAGTCGCAGCAGGTCGCGGAAGCCCGCCTCCAGCCCGACCCGGCCGGACATCCACGCGGAGGCGAAGTTGAGCCGGCCGCCGACCAGGGCGACCAGGTCGTCGCTGCTCATGGTGAGTCGGATGTCGGCCTTCCCGGCGGGGCTGCCGGGGGCCTCCTTGAGGTCCTGGATGCTGCCCTCGCGCAGCCGCCCGGTGAAGGTGAGGTCGAGGTCGGTGATCCGGCAGCTCAGCGAGCGGTCCAGCTCGGCGGCCTTGCGGACGTCGCCGGTGGCCTTGGCGAGGTTGCGGCTGAGCTGCTCCAGTGCCTCGCGGCACTCCTCGGCGTCGGCCATGGCGGCGGATCCCCTCCCTCGGCGGGCCGCGGCGCTCCGGCGGTCGGCCGGGCCCGGCGGCGGGTGACTGCCGGGCCACGGTACCGCAGGACGTATTTGGCGGTAGCGTCGTCCGTGGGATGCCCGGATTCGTCCGGGCGTCGACGCGACGGAGCGATGCGCGCAGGCGAATGGGAGGCACCCGGATGCTGCCGAGGACGGTGCGAGGAGCGGTGGCGGCCGCGGCCGTACTGGTGGAGGAGGTCGGCAAGCGGGTCGTCGGGACGGCGGCCGGCCTGTTGGAGAAGGGCGGGGTCGACGTCGCGGAGGTCGAGCGCCGGCTGGGCGGGCAGTTCCCGCCGTCGGCGCGGTCGCTCCAGACGCTGGCCGAGGAGGCGGTGACCGCCGGGCGGGCCGGGGTGGACCTCGCGGTGGGGGTGGCGCGCGGGGAGGTCGAGAAGGCCTTCGAGCGGGTCGGCGACCAGGTGACCAAGGTGGGGGTGGTGCTCGCCTACCTGGAGAACAAGCTGCGCGAGGTCGAGGAGGAGGACGCGGCGGAGCGGGACGGCGCCGTGCCGCCGCCGGCGCCCCGGGCCGGCGGGCTGTTCGAGGACGGCTGGGAGCGGGAGACGGCGGGTTCGGCGGAGGCCGAGCGGATAGCGGTGGACGAGCCGGTGGAGGTCGACCCGCCGGTGCCGCCGGCCGGGGCGGCTCCGGTGGCGCAGGCGGTCCCGCAGGCTCCGGCCGCGGAGGCGGCCCCGGCCCCGGCGAAGAAGGCGGCGGCCGGGAGGTCCGCCGAGGCGAAGAAGCCGGCCGCCGTGAAGAAGCCGGCCGCGAAGAAGGCCGCGGTGAAGAAGACGGCCGTCAAGAAGACCGCCGTCAAGAAGACCGCGACCGCCAAGCGGCCCCCGGCCGCCCCGCAGGCCGGCGAGGCCGTCGGCCAGGAGCAGCCGCCCGCCAAGCGGACCGCGACCCGCAAGACCACCGTCCGCCGGACCACCACGAAGAAGCCCGATGCCTGAACCGGAGCTCCCGGGCGATCCCGCCCCGACCCCCGTAGCCCCGCCGGTGCCGCTGCCCGGCACCGGTGAACCGCTGCCGCTCGGCGTCGAGCGGACCCCGACCGGCCACCCGGCGGTGGACGCCGGCCTGGCCCGGCTGGAGGTGCTGGACGGGGTGCCGACCGACGCGCACGTCGCCGTGTACGAAGATGTCCATCAGCGGCTGGCCGACACGCTGGCCGCCCTCGACCGGGACTGACCGGGCGAACGAGAACCACCCGTAGGAGCTGAAACACCAGTGGCAGTGGCACGACGCCGACTCGACGCGGAGCTGGTCCGCCGCAAGCTGGCCCGGTCGCGGGAGCACGCCTCCGAGCTGATCGCGGCCGGCCGGGTGACCGTCGGCGGGACCACCGCGACCAAGCCGGCCACCCAGGTGGAGACCTCGGCGGCGGTCGTGGTGGCCAAGGACGACAACGATCCCGACTACGTCTCGCGCGGCGGCCACAAGCTGGCCGGGGCGTTCGCGGCGTTCGTCCCGCAGGGCCTGGTCGTCGAGGGCCGCCGGGCGCTGGACGCGGGCGCGTCCACCGGGGGGTTCACCGACGTGCTGCTGCGCGCCGGGGCCGCGCACGTGCTGGCGGTGGACGTCGGCTACGGGCAGCTGGCCTGGTCGCTGCAGAGCGACGAGCGGGTCACCGTGATGGACCGCACCAACGTCCGCGAGCTGACCCCGGAGATGATCGGCGGCGCCGAGGTCGACCTGGTGGTCGGCGACCTGTCGTTCATCTCGCTGGGCCTGGTGCTGCCCGCGCTGGTCGGCTGCGCGGCCCAGGACGCGGACCTGGTGCTGATGGTCAAGCCGCAGTTCGAGATCGGCAAGGAGCGGCTGGGCAGCGGCGGGGTGGTGCGCAGCCCGCAGCTGCGTGCCGAGATGGTGCGCCAGGTGGCGGGGCAGGCGTGGGAGCTGGGGCTGGGCGTGCGGGCGGTCACCGCCAGCCCCCTGCCCGGTCCGTCCGGAAATGTCGAGTACTTCCTCTGGATGCGGCGGGACGCGCCCCCGCTGGATCCCGCGGAGGCGGACCGGGCCGTCGCCGAAGGCCCCCGATAGGGTGCTCTGCGGACGTCCGGTCCGTCATGCTGGGTGGCGCGGCCGTACCGGGCCGACGGGGACCCGGACGGCGTAGGGAGAGGGCAGCGGGCATGAGTGATGAACGTACGGTCTTCCTGATCGCGCACACGGGCCGCGAGGCGGCCCTGCGCAGCGTCGAAGGACTGGTGCACGGCCTGCTCAAGGCGGGGATCCGGATCAGACTGCTGGCCGCCGAGGCGGTCGACCTGGATCTGCCGGACGGGGTGGAGACGGTGCCCGGGGGCCCCGGCGCGGCGGACGGCTGCGAGCTGATCCTGGTCGCGGGCGGGGACGGGACGCTCCTGCGCGGGGCCGAGCTGGCCCGGGAGCACGGCCTGCCGATGCTCGGCATCAACCTGGGCCGGGTCGGCTTCCTGGCCGAGGCGGAGCGGGACGACCTGGCGGTGGTGGTCGAGCGGGTGGTCGACGCCGACTACGAGGTCGAGGAGCGGATGACCCTCGATGTGATCGTCCGCACCAACGGCGACGTGGTGCACCACGACTGGGCGCTGAACGAGGCCTCGATCGAGAAGGCCTCCCGGGAACGGATGCTGGAGGTGGTGACCGAGGTGGACGGCCGCCCGGTCTCCAACTTCGGCTGCGACGGGGTGGTGTGCGCGACGCCGACCGGGTCGACCGCGTACGCGTTCTCCGGCGGCGGGCCGGTGGTCTGGCCGGAGGTGGAGGCGCTGCTGATGGTGCCGATCAGCGCGCACGCGCTGTTCGCCCGTCCGCTGGTGGCCTCGCCGAACTCGGTGCTGGCGGTCGAGGTCCAGCCGAAGACCCCGCACGGGGTGCTGTGGTGCGACGGCCGGCGGTCGGTGGAGCTGCCCGCCGGGGCGCGGGTGGAGGTGCGCCGGGGGCAGACGCCGGTGCGGCTGGCCCGGCTGCACCGGGCGCCGTTCACCGACCGGTTGGTGGCGAAGTTCGGCCTGCCGGTGACCGGGTGGCGCGGCCGGGCCGACACCCACTGAGCGAGGCGGTCCGACGGTCCGCCGCAGCGGCGGACCGTCAGACCGCGAGCGGCTGGGTGTCGTCGGAGCCCTGCCAGCGCCCCGCCTCCTCGGCGCGGGCGGCGACCTCGGCCAGCCGCCGGACGGCGTCCGGCACGGCCGGGGCGGCCATGCTGAGCGGGATCCTGAGGTGGTGCTCGAAGGCGCCGTCGGAGCCGAACCGGTTGCCGGCGGCGATCCGGATCCCGGCGCGCTCGCCGGCCCGGGCCAGCGCCGCGCCGGACACCCCGCCGGTGGCGACCCAGAGCGCGAGCCCGCCCGGGGGCAGGGTGAACCGCCAGTGCGGCAACTGCTCGCGCAGGGCGGCGGACAGCGCCTCGGCGGTGTCCCGGAGCCGGTTCAGCTGGTGGGCGCGGACGGCGGGCAGGTCCTCGGTCAGCAGTTCGGCGGCGATCAGCTGGTCCAGGACGGGCGCGCCGACGTCGCTGTAGACCCGGGCGCCGGCCAGCCGCCGGACCAGGGCGGGTGCGGCGCGGACCCAGCCGATCCGCAGGCCGCCCCAGAGCAGCTTGCCGGCCGAGCCGACGGTGACCACCTGGGCCGCGCGGTCCAGGGCGGCCGTCGGGCGGGGCGGGGTGACGCCCTCCGGCAGGCCCCAGCCGAGCTCGGCGGTGGTCTCGTCGGCCAGCACGACGGTTCCGGCCGAGCGGGCGGCGGCGAGCAGCTCGCGCCGCTGCTCCTCGTCGATCAGCGCGCCGGTGGGGTTGTGGAAGTCGGGGATCACGTAGGCGGCCTTCGGGGTGGCCCCGCTCAGCACCCGCCGCCACTCGGTGAGGTCCCAGCGGAACGCCGGGGTGAGCGGCACGGGGACCAGCCGGGCCTCGGTGAGCCGCAGCGCCTGGAGGGTGTGCGCGTAGCTGGGCGCCTCGACGGCGACCCGGTCGCCGCGGCCGAGCAGGGCCTGGCGCACCAGGTGCAGGGCGCCCATCGCGCCGATGGTGATCAGGATCTGGTCGGGGGTGGTCGGCAGCCCGCGCTCGGTGAAGCGGCGGGCCACCGCCTCGCGCAGCACCGGGACGCCGGTGGGGTAGTGGCCGTGCCCGGCGGCGTACGCGGGCAGCTGTTCGACGGCGCGGGCGGCGGCCGCGGAGAGGAAGGGCTGCGGGGCGGGCAGCGCGGCGACGCCGAGGTCCAGGGTGCGGCCCTGCTCGTCCGGCGGCACCGGGTGCAGGGCGTCGCTGGGCGGGGCCGAGCCCTCGGGCAGGGCGGTCCAGCTGCCGGAGCCGCGCCGGCTGCGCAGGTAGCCCTCGGCCCGCAGGGTCTCGTACGCGGTGGCCACCGTGGTGCGGCTGAGCCGCAGGGCGAGGGCGAGCTCGCGTTCGGCGGGCAGCCGGGCGCCGACCGGCAGCCGGCCCTCGGAGACCAGCAGCCGGACCCGGGCGGCCAGCGTGCGGTAGGCGGGTCGGCGGGCGGCGCCGGGCGGTTCGGGCAGCCGCGCGGTGGCGAGCAGCCGGGCGAGCGCCGGGGACGTCACGGTGGTCTGCCAGTCGGTCATGGCTCATCAGTCCACTTGATGGGGATTGGCCCTGTCGAGAGCCGTATTGGCCTGGCCATCATGACAGGGCGGCCGTTGAGTCCGCCACCGCCGGGGCCGCGTGTCGCGGTGGTGCAGTACCACCTGCACGGAGAATCCATGGCCACCCCCGCGAGCACCCGCCCGTCCCCGTCCACCGCGTCGTCCGCCGCGCCGCCGCTCGCGCCGTCCGCCGCCGCCCCCGGGCGGCCGGGCCTCGCCGTCCGCGTGCTCGGCGACACCCGTGCGCTCGGCCGCCGGGTGCCGCAGCTGTTCGCCGGCCTCGCCCTGTACGGCGCCAGCATGGGCCTGATGCTCCGCTCCGGCCTGGGCCTGGACCCCTGGGACGTCTTCCACCAGGGCCTCCAGGGCACCTTCGGGCTCTCGGTGGGCGCGTGGGTGACGATCTGCGGTGCGCTGGTGCTGCTGCTGTGGATACCGATGCGCCAGCGGCCCGGCCTCGGCACGGTCGCCAACGTCCTGGTGATCGGCGCCGCGATGGACGCCACCGTGCGCCTCGTCGACGCGCCCGGCCCGCTCCCGGCGCGGATCGCGCTGATGGTCGGCGCGATCGTCCTCAACGGCCTGGCCACCGGCCTCTACATCGGCGCCCGGCTCGGCCCGGGGCCGCGCGACGGCCTGATGACCGGCCTGCACCGGCGCACCGGCCGCTCGCTGCGGCTGATCCGCACCGGCATCGAGCTGACCGTGCTGACGGCGGGCTTCCTGCTCGGCGGCACGGTCGGCGTCGGCACCGTCGCGTACGCGCTGGCGATCGGGCCGCTCGCGCAGTTCTTCCTGCCCTGGTGCACCGTCCCCGTCGCGGAACCGGGTGCGGGACGCGCCGCGGGACCCGCCGCGGGACCCGCCGTGGAGGCCGTCGTGGAACCCGTCGTGGAACCCGTTGGGGGACCCGCCGCAGGGCTCGCCGCGGGCCCCGCCGCCGGGCCGGGAACGGCGGTCGCGGACTCCCGGAACGGATGAACTTCGGGGCGCGGAGTTGCCGCGCGGCGTTGTCGCTCGTCGCGCGGCGGGGGCGGAACCTCGTAAGGTCGTCTCCGTGTTGGACGAGATGCGGATACGGGATCTTGGGGTCATCGACGACGCGGTCGTCGAGCTCGCCCCCGGCTTCACCGCCGTGACCGGCGAGACCGGCGCCGGCAAGACCATGGTGGTGACCAGCCTCGGCCTGCTGCTCGGCGGTCGCGCCGATCCGGGCCTGGTGCGCAACGGCAGCGACCGCGCGGTCGTCGAGGGACGCCTCGAACTGCCCGCCGGCTCCCCGGTGGCCGCCCGGGCGGTGGAGGCCGGTGCCGAGCTGGACGACGGCGCGCTGCTGATCAGCCGGACCGTCTCCGCCGAGGGGCGCTCCCGCGCCCACGTCGGAGGCCGGTCCGTCCCGGTCGGCCTGCTCGCCGAGCTCGGCGAGGACCTCATCGCCGTGCACGGCCAGACGGACCAGCAGCGCCTGCTGCGCCCGGCCCGCCAGCGCGGGGCCCTCGACCGGTACGCGGGCGAGTCCGTCGCCGAGCCGTTGGCCCGCTACCGCGAGGTCTACCGGCGGCTGCGCGAGGTCTCCGCCACCCTGGAGGAGCTGACCACCCGGGCCCGCGAGCGCGCCCAGGAGGCCGACCTGCTGCGCTTCGGCCTCGACGAGGTCGCCGCCGCCGAACCGGTGGCCGGCGAGGACGAGGAGCTGTCCGCCGAGGCCGAGCGGCTCGGCCACGCGGACGCGCTCTCCTCCGCCGCCACCCTGGCGCACGCCGCGCTGGCCGGCGACCCGGCCGATCCGGAGGCACTGGACGCGGGCACCCTGCTCGCCCAGGCCCGCCGCGCCGTGGACGCGGTGCGCCACCACGACGAGCGGCTCGCGGCCCTCGCCGACCGGCTGAACGAGGTCGGCTACCTGCTCGCCGACGTCGCCGGCGACCTGGCCGGCTACGCCGACGACCTGGACGCCGACCCGGTCCGGCTCGCCGCCGTCGAGGACCGCCGGGCCGTCCTGGCCCAGCTGCTGCGCAAGTACGGCGGCCCGGAGAACTCCCTGGCCGAGGTGATCGCCTGGGCCGAGGCCGGCGCCGCGCGGCTCGCCGAACTCGACGGCGACGACGACCGGATCGACGAGCTCGGCGCCGAGGAGACCGCGCTGCGCGCCGAGTTGGCCGACCTCGCGGTCGAGGTGTCGGCCGCCCGGCAGGCCGCCGCCGGGCGCTTCGCGGACGCGGTCTCCGCCGAGCTCGCCGAGCTGGCCATGCCGCACGCCCGGGTGACCTTCTCGATCAGCCGGCTCGACGACCTGTCCGGGATCGAGGTCGAGGGCCGGACCGTCGCCTACGGCCCGCACGGCGTGGACGAGGTCGAGGTGCTGCTCGCCCCGCACCCCGGCGCCCAGCCCCGGCCGATCGCCAAGGGCGCCTCGGGCGGCGAGCTGTCCCGGGTGATGCTCGCCGTCGAGGTGGTCTTCGCCGGCGCCGACCCGGTTCCCACCTACCTGTTCGACGAGGTGGACGCGGGCGTCGGCGGCAAGGCGGCGGTCGAGATCGGCCGCCGGCTCGCCAAGCTGGCCGAGAGCGCCCAGGTCGTCGTGGTCACCCACCTGCCGCAGGTGGCGGCCTTCGCCGACCGCCACCTGGTGGTCGAGAAGACCAACGACGGCACCGTGACCCGCAGTGGTGTCAAGGTGCTGAACGACGAGGAGCGGGTGCGCGAACTCTCCCGGATGCTGGCCGGCCTGGAGGACTCCGAACTCGGCCGGGCGCACGCCGAGGAGCTGCTCGCCGCGGCCCGCGCCCCCCGCCGCCGCTAGGGCGCCCCCTTCGCCGCTGGGGCGTGCGACCGGTCCGCTCGGGCGGCCCTCGCGGACCGGTCGCGACGCGCCCCGCCGGGGGCGCCGACTGTCCAAGAGGGCCGCCGACCTGGCATGGTGGCCGCTGGACACTGGCCTACCTGTCCCGAGCGCCGCCGGCGGGAAACCCCCGTCCGGGGCGCGCGTAGTTGATCGAGAGTCGGATGCGAGACGACGTGGACCATTCCGCCGCCCGGGCCGCCGCGGCCACCCCCGAACCGGGGCAGCTGCACGTGGTACTCGTCCTGGCCGCCAGTACGGGCGGCATCGGGGCGCACGTGCGCTCCCTGGCCCAGGGCCTGGTCGCACACGGAGTGACCGTCACGGTGTGTGCTCCCGCCGGCGCGGACGCGCTGTTCGGCTTCTCCCGCACCGGCGCCCGGTTCCACCTGGTGGACATCACCCCGACCGCCGGCGCCCGCAGCGACGCCACCGCCATCGGCGAGCTGCGCCGCGCCTTCACCGGCGCCGACGTGGTGCACGCCCACGGCCTGCGCGCGGCGCTGCTGTCCGACCTCGCGCTGCGCACCGCCGGCCGCTTCCCGGGCCTGCGCCCGGAGACGCCGCTGGTGGTCACCGCGCACCACGCGCTGCTCGCCACCGGCATGGAGCGCCGCCTCCAGCGGCTGATGGAGCGCCGGGTGGCGCGCGCCGCCGACCTCGTCCTCGGCGCCTCCTCGGACCTGGTGGCCCGGGCCCGCGAGCTCGGCGCCACCGACGCCCGGCTCGGCCCGGTCGCCGCCCCGCCGATGCCCGAGGGCCGGCTGGAGCGGGCGCGGGCCAGGGCCGCCGTGCTCGGCGGGGGGCCGGACCGCCCGCTGGTGCTGGCGGTCGGCCGGCTCGTCCCGCAGAAGGCGTTCGGACTGCTGCTGGACGCGAGCCGGGAGCTGTCCGCGGCGGATCCCCAGCCGCTGCTGCTCCTCGCCGGGGACGGCCCGGAGGCCGCCGGGCTGCGTGAGCGGGTGGCCGCCGAGAAGCTTCCGGTGCGGCTGCTCGGCTACCGCACCGACGTGCCCGACCTGCTGGCCGCCGCCGACGTGCTGGTGCTCGCCAGCCGCTGGGAGGCCCGTTCGCTGGTGGTCCAGGAGGCGATGCGGGCGGGCGTACCGGTGGTCGCCACGGCCGTCGGCGGCATCCCCGAGCTGGTCGGCGACGCCGCCGTCCTGGTCCCGCCCGGGGACGCGGCGGCGATCGGCCGGGCGGTGCGCGAGCTGCTGGCCGACCCGGCGCGCCGCGAGCGCCTGGTGGCGGCCGGCCGGCAGCAGGCCGAGACCTGGCCGGACGAGGCCGCCACCGTCGCCCAGGTGCTCAGCACCTACGACGAACTGGTGCAGCGCAACCGGTAGGGCCCCCTGACACGGGGGCGGCGGCCCGCACCGGTGGGTGCGGGCCGCCGCCCCGTCCGCCGTCCGGAACCGGTCAGACGGTGGCCTGCTCGCCGGCCCGGTCGGCGGCCAGGCCGTCCGGCTGGGCGGAGAGGTAGGCGCCGCCGCAGGCGGTCAGCCGCAGCGCGGTGTCGATCAGCGGGACGTGGCTGAAGGCCTGCGGGAAGTTGCCGACCTGCCGCTTGAGCCGCGGGTCCCACTCCTCGGCGAGCAGCCCGAGGTCGTTGCGCAGCGACAGCAGCCGGTCGAACAGCTCGCGCGCCTCCTGCACCCGGCCGATCATCGCGAGGTCGTCGGCCAGCCAGAACGAGCAGGCCAGGAAGGCGCCCTCGTGGCCGGAGAGGCCGTCGACGTTGTTGCCGCTCTCGTCGTGCGTCGGGTAGCGCAGCACGAAGCCGTCCTCGGTGGCGAGTTCGCGCTGGATGGCCTCGATGGTGCCGATGACGCGCTTGTCGTCCGGCGGCAGGAAGCCGACCTGGGGGATGAGCAGCAGCGAGGCGTCCAGCTCCTTGCCGCCGTAGTACTGGGTGAAGGTGTTGCGGCCCGGGTCGTAGCCCTTCTCGCAGACGTCCCGGTGGATGGTGTCGCGCAGCTCGCGCCAGCGCTCCAGGTGGCCGCCGGCCGGGGCGTCCTCGGGGGTCTGCTCCAGCAGCTTGATGGTGCGGTCGACGGCCACCCAGGCCATCACCTTGGAGTGGACGAAGTGCCGGCGCGGGCCGCGCACCTCCCAGATGCCCTCGTCCGGCACCTGCCAGTGCTCCTCCAGGTACTCGATGAGCCGCAGCTGGAGGTGGTGGGCGTGGTCGTTGCGGACCAGGCCGGTCATGTGGGCCAGGTGCAGCGCCTCGACGACCTCGCCGTAGACGTCCAGCTGGAGCTGGCCGGCCGCGCCGTTGCCGACCCGCACCGGCTGGGAGCCCTCGTAGCCGGGCAGCCAGTCCAGCGAGGACTCGGTCAGCTCGCGCTCGCCGGCGATGCCGTACATGATCTGCAGGTTCTCCGGGTCGCCGGCCACCGCGCGCAGCAGCCACTCGCGCCAGGCCCGGGCCTCCTCGCGGTAGCCGGTGCGCAGCAGCGAGGAGAGGGTGATCGCGGCGTCGCGCAGCCAGGTGTAGCGGTAGTCCCAGTTGCGCTCGCCGCCGATGTCCTCGGGCAGTGAGGTGGTGGGGGCGGCGACGATGCCGCCGGTGGGGGCGTAGGTGAGGCCCTTGAGGGTGATCAGGGAGCGGACCACGGCCTCCCGGTAGGGGCCCTGGTAGGTGCACTGGCCGACCCACTCGTGCCAGAAGTCGGCGGTGGCGTCGAGCAGTTCCTCGGCGTCCGGGGCCTTCGGCGGCTCCAGGTGGGAGGCCTGCCAGGTGAGGGCGAAGGCGATCCGCTCGCCGGCCGAGACGGTGAAGTCGGCGTAGGTGGTGAGGTTGCGGCCGTAGGTGTCGGCCTCGCCGTCCAGCCAGACCGAGTCGGGCCCGGCCACGGCGACGGTGCGGTGCCCGCCGTCGGCCTGCTCGACCCGGTGCACCCAGGGCACGACCCGGCCGTAGCTGAACCGCATCCGCAGCGCGGAGCGCATCCGCACGGTGCCGGCCACGCCCTCGACGATCCGGATCACCTGCGGGACGGCGTCCTTGCCGGCGAGCGGGCGGGGCGGCATGAAGTCGATCACCCGGACGGTGCCGCCCCGGACGTCCCACTCCTGCTCCAGGATCAGCGAGTCGCCCCGGTAGCGGCGGCGGTCGGCGGGTACGGCGGGGGCGGCGGCGGTGGGCGGGATCCGCAGGTCGCCGGTGTCGGTGAGCCGGATGCGTCCGGCGGTCGGCTCGGCGGGGACGGTCGCGGGCGCGGGCAGGTCGACCGCCACGGCCTCGGCCGGGCCGATTCGCCAGAAGCCGTGTTCGTCGGTGCCGAGCAGTCCGGCGAAGACCGCCGGCGAGTCGAATCGGGGCAGGCAGAGCCAGTCCACCGCGCCGTCCCTGCTGACGAGGGCGGCGGTCTGCATGTCCCCGATGAGTGCGTAGTCCTCGATACGGCCGGCCACGTGATCTCCAGTTCGCAATGTGGTCACGACGCATCGCGATCCGAGGGAGAGCCAGCGGGTACGGCGGGACCGGTGCCACCCCGGGACGTCCGGCCCTCCGCGGGTGGTGGCGGGCCTTGCTGGAGTGTCCGCGAGGGCTCGGTCGAGCCTCTGGGTGGGTGGGGAGAGCGGGAACGTGCGGGGAGGTCCGGTCGCGCATCGGGGACCGAGAGGTTCCTGACCCTCCCACGCCCTCCGCGTGCTCGTGTTGTCGGCGATGCGTCCGAGCAGCTTACGACGGACGAAAGGGGCGAAGCACGCGGGCGCAGCGGGAGGCCGCCCCGCATTTCGGGGGAAATACCGCGCATTGCGGGGACCGTCGTCAGGATGGCTCGGAAGGATCAGCTCCGGATGGCACGAAGTGGGGGTCCGGTGATGGCCCGGCCGAGCCGGTCCGGGCCCATGAGGGGTGGCCCGCTCGGGCCGGTGGTGCGACGCGTGTGACATCTGCGCCGGGTGGTGCGCCGGTGCCGCGCCCGGCGTACGCCCCGGGAGCGCCCCCGGCGGATCCCACCCGGGAATCCGGCCCGGCGACGCCGCGCGGGGGCGGCCCGGAACGCGTTCGAGCCGGGTCACTGTTACCCTGGTATCCCGTGGACCGGTGGGATCAAACGCCCCGGACCGGCCGAACCGACGACCCCCAGGGCGCCGTGCACCGCACCGCTCCTCCTTCGCCGGGACGGCAGCCGCGAGCCTCCCACCACGTCACCTTCGACTCGCGACCCACGGGAGCCCCCTCTTGGCACAGCCCCATTCCGGCAAGGCATCGAACGGCCGCGCCGTGACGACCAAGCACCTCTTCGTCACCGGGGGTGTCGCCTCGTCGCTCGGCAAGGGCCTCACCGCCTCCAGCCTCGGCGCCCTGCTCAAGGCCCGCGGCCTGCGCGTCACGATGCAGAAGCTCGACCCGTACCTCAACGTGGACCCGGGCACCATGAACCCGTTCCAGCACGGTGAGGTCTTCGTCACCGACGACGGCGCCGAGACCGACCTCGACGTCGGCCACTACGAGCGGTTCCTGGACACCAACCTGCACGGCTCGGCGAACGTCACCACCGGCCAGGTGTACTCGACCGTCATCGCCAAGGAGCGCCGCGGCGAGTACCTGGGCGACACCGTCCAGGTCATCCCGCACATCACCAACGAGATCAAGTCCCGGATCCGCCGGATGGCGACCGAGGACGTCGACGTGGTGATCACCGAGGTCGGCGGGACCGTCGGCGACATCGAGTCGCTGCCGTTCCTGGAGGCCGTCCGCCAGGTCCGCCACGAGGTCGGCCGGGACAACGTCTTCTTCGTGCACGTCTCCCTGCTCCCCTACATCGGCCCCTCGGGCGAGCTGAAGACCAAGCCGACCCAGCACTCGGTCGCCGCGCTGCGCAACATCGGCATCCAGCCCGACGCCGTCGTGCTGCGCGCCGACCGCGAGGTCCCGCAGGCCATCAAGCGCAAGATCTCGATGATGTGCGACGTCGACGAGGAGGCCGTGGTCGCCGCGATCGACGCCAAGTCGATCTACGACATCCCCAAGGTGCTGCACGGCGAGGGCCTGGACGCCTACGTCGTCCGCCGCCTGGACCTGCCGTTCCGCGACGTGGACTGGACCACCTGGGACGACCTGCTGCGCCGCGTCCACGAGCCGCAGCACATCGTCAAGGTCGCGCTGGTCGGCAAGTACATCGACCTGCCGGACGCCTACCTGTCGGTGACCGAGGCGCTGCGCGCCGGCGGCTTCGCCAACAACGCCCGGGTCGAGATCAAGTGGGTCACCTCCGACGACTGCGAGACCCCCGAGGGCGCGCAGGAGCAGCTGGGCGACGTCGACGCGATCTGCATCCCCGGCGGCTTCGGCGACCGAGGTGTCAACGGCAAGGTCGGCGCGATCACCTACGCCCGCGAGAACCGGATCCCGCTGCTGGGCCTCTGCCTGGGCCTGCAGTGCGTGGTCATCGAGGCGGCCCGCAACCTGGCCGGCCTGCCCGAGGCGAACTCCACCGAGTTCGACGCCGCCGCCAAGCACCCGGTGGTCTCCACCATGGCCGAGCAGCTGGCCATCGTCGACGGCAAGGGCGACCTGGGCGGCACCATGCGCCTGGGCCTGTACCCGGCCAAGCTCGCCGAGGGCTCGATCGTCCGCGAGGTCTACAACGGCGAGCAGTACGTCGAGGAGCGCCACCGCCACCGCTACGAGGTCAACAACGCCTACCGGGCCGACCTGGAGAAGACCGGTCTGATCTTCTCGGGTCTGTCCCCGAAGGGCGACCTGGTCGAGTACGTCGAGTACCCGCGCGAGGTGCACCCCTACCTGGTGGCCACCCAGGCCCACCCGGAGCTGAAGTCCCGGCCGACCCGCCCGCACCCGCTCTTCGCGGGCCTGGTGAAGGCCGCGATCGAGATCAAGACGGCCCCGGCCGACGCCGAGTAGGCCACGCGCGTTCCACACCCGCGTTCCACCGGACGGCGGCCCCGCGATTCCTGCGGGGCCGCCGTCCGGCGTTAGATTGTGTCGTACTGACGAAAAGGGGAGACGTGATGGACGACCGCAGCACCGCCGATGTCGCCGACCGGGCCGAGGAGTGGGAGGTCCGGGGGAGCAGCACGCCGTTCCAGGGCCGGGTCACCGGTGTGCGCACCGAGGAGGTCCTGATGCCCGACGGCAGCTGGGCCCGCCGCGACTACCAGACCCACCCCGGCTCGGTCGCGGTCCTCGCCCTGGACGACCGGCAGCGGGTGCTGATCCTGCGGCAGTACCGCCACCCGGTGCGCCAGCGCCTCTGGGAGCTGCCGGCCGGCCTGCTCGACGTGCCCGGCGAGAACCCGCTGCACGCCGCCCAGCGCGAGCTGTACGAGGAGGCGCACTGCAAGGCGGGCACCTGGCGGGTGCTGGTCGACTTCTACACCTCGCCCGGGGGGACGGACGAGGCGCTGCGGCTCTTCCTCGCCACCGACCTCGCCGAGGCGGAGGGGCGGCGGTACGAGGCGCACGGGGAGGAGCTGGAGCTGGTTTCCGCCCGGGTGCCGGTGGAGGAGCTGGTCCGGCGGATCCACGCCGGGCGGCTGCACAACCCCACCCTGATCACCGGCACCCTGGCGCTCTACGCGGCCCTGCACGGCCCGGACGGCCTGGACGCCCTGCGCCCCGCGGACTCCCCCTGGCCCGCCCGGCCGTTCTCCTAGGGGTTTGTCCCGCCTCCGGGCACTGTGGCCCGGTGCACGGGCCGTCCGGGGCGGGTACTTCGCCCGGCGGGGTGATTTGCCGGTTCGTACGACCGGATGTCACCTCGGCCGGAGCGGACGGTCGAACTACGCTTCGCAGACGGGGCGTCCGCTGCGGGCCGCCTCCGGTGAGCGCTGGCGACGTCGGGAGTGGCACGGGTGGCGAGGAAGACCGTGACGATGGAGGCCGGGCCCGGCGCGCCCGCCGAGCGCGTTCCCGGGCTGGACCGGCTGCCCGCCGGCCCCGGCCTGTTCGTCGGCCGGCGCACCGAGCTGGCCGCGCTGCGGGCCGCGGCCGCGCGCCCGGCGGAGGGCCGCAGCCCGGTCCTGGTGCTCGCCGGACGCCCCGGCTCGGGCCGGACCGCGCTGGCCGTGCGGTTCGCCGTCACGGTCGCCGCCCAGTACCCCGACGGCGTGCTCTTCGCCCGGCTGTCGGCCCCCGACGGCGGGCGGGTGCCGCCCGCGCGGGTCGCCCGCCGGCTGCTGGAGCAGCTCGACGCGGGCACCGCCGGCGCCCCGCTGCCCGGCGCCGCCGAGGACGGCCGGGAGGACCCGGCGTGCGTCGCGCTGCGCGGGGCGCTGGCCGGGCGGCGCGTCCTGCTGCTGCTGGACGACGTCCGGGACGCCGGGCAGCTGTGGCCGCTGCTCGCGGACGAGCCGGACTGCCTGGTGCTCGCCACCACGGCCGGGCCGCTCACCGGGATCGAGCACATCGACCCGGTGATCCTCGGCGGGCTGGACCGCCCGGCGGCCGCCGACCTGCTCGGCGATCTGGTCGGCGGGACGCGGATCGGCTGCGACCCGGTCGGCGCGGCCGACCTGGCGGAGGCCTGCGGGTCCCAGCCGGCGGCCCTGCGGCTGATGGCCGGGCGGCTGCGCGGCAATCCGGAGCTGGCGGTGACGGAGGCGGCGAAGGAGCTGGTGCGGGCCGTCGCCGAGGCCTCCGCGCCGGGGACCGCGGCCGGGGGGGAGGGGAGGGCCGGGAAGCCCGCCGAGGAGGCGAAGGCCGCGCAGGCCGAGAAGCCCGCGCAGTCCGAGAGGCCCGAGAAGCCCGAGGCGTCCGCGAAGCCGGAGAAGCCGGAGAGGCCCGCGCCGGGCAGGAGGAGGAAGGGGAGCGCCGGGGCGGAGCCGAAGGCCGCCGTGCCGGGGCCCGTCGCGCCGGGGCCCGTCGTGACGCCGCCCCCGGCGGAGCCGGCCCGCGACCCGGCCGCCTGGGTGCGGCCGGGGCCGGAGCCCGCCGAACCCGTCCCGGTGCCGGACAACGACCCGCTGGTCGGCGCCTTCACCCTCGCCTACGCTGGCCTGCCCGCCGCGCAGGCGCGGATGCTGCGCGCGCTCACCCTGGCCCCGGCCCAGTGCGCGGACCTGCGCACCGCCTCCGCGCTGGTCGGCTGCCCGGCGCCGGAGGCCGCCGGGACGTTGGCCGTGCTCGCCGAGCGGGAGCTGCTCACCGAGGAGCCGCCGGCCGCCGACGGCACCGCCCGCTACCGCGTCCCCGGCCGGCTGCACCCGCGGCTGGTCCGGCTGCGCGAGCGGGACGACCGGCCCGCCGAGGTCGAGCTGGCCCGGGCCCGGCTGCTGGAGCGGATGGTGCGGCTCACCGAGTCCGCCCGGGCGCTGCTGGACCCGGCCGGCGGCCCGGGTCCCGACCCGCTGCCGGGACCGCTGCGGCTGACGTCCGCCGCGCACGCCCGGCAGTGGCTGCTCGGCGAGCGCGACCTGCTGCTCGGCGCGGTCGCCGACGCGATCGGCCAGGGCGACCTCGACGGCTCGGCCGGCCGGCTGGTCACCGCCCTGCTCCGGGCGCTGCCGCTGACCGGCGCCGCCGCCCCGGCCGACCTCTACCAGCTGCACCAGCTGGTGCTGACGGTGGCCGAGCGGCACGGCCGCCCGCGCCGGGCCTCCGCCGCGCTGCTCAACCTGGGGGACCTGCAGGCCGCCGCGGGCCGCTGGGAGCAGGCCTCGGGCCACTACCGGGCCGCCCTGGAGCACGCCAGGGCCGCCGACGACGAGGCGCTCTGTGCCCGCGCGCTGGAGGGCGCGGCGGGCTGCCACCGGGCGCTCGGCGACGCGGTGCGCGCCGCCGACTGGTACGGGCGGGCGCTGGGCCTGCGGCAGGCCCTGGGGGACCACGCCGCCGAGGCCCGGCTGCTGGCCAGGGTCGCCGAGGCGCACACCGCGCAGCGCCGCTTCGAGGAGGCCGAGCGGGAGTACCGGGCGTCCCTCGCGGTGCTGCGCAGGCTCGGCGACGAGCACGGCCGGGAGGCTGTCGGCACCGCCCTCGCGGAGCTGCGGGAACGCGTCGCCGCCGGGTGGTAGCGGGCGGTTCAGGAGTATTGTCGAAGATGCCCGGTCGGTACGGCTTTGGCAGGAAGATCGCGAGGGAAGCCTACGAACTTGCCAATGCATCCGGCAGATTTATTCACTTTGGAAGGCTGACAGGCCGCCTGGGCTTCATTACACTCGACTCAGCGCGCAGCGATCCGTGCCCCGGTGTCGTCCGGAGGCTTCCCCCCGTGCGCGTCGCCCGCCGGTCTTCTCCGGTAGGGACCCCCATGGCAAGAGGACGTGTTTAGCCGTGAAGGTCGGCATCCCCCGCGAGGTCAAGAACCACGAGTACCGCGTGGCCATCACGCCTGCCGGTGTGCATGAGCTGGTCCGCAACGGACACGAGGTCTACATCGAGGACAACGCCGGTGTCGGCTCCTCGATCCCGAACGAGGAGTACGTGGCCGCGGGTGCCACCATCCTCCCCACCGCCGACGAGGTGTGGGCCACCGCCGACCTGGTGCTGAAGGTCAAGGAGCCCATCGCGGAGGAGTACCACCGCCTGCGCAAGGGCCAGACGCTCTTCACCTACCTCCACCTGGCGGCCGACCGGGCCGGCACCGACGCGCTGGTCGCCTCCGGCACCACCGCGATCGCGTACGAGACCGTGCAGCTCGCCAACGGCGCCCTGCCGCTGCTCGCCCCGATGTCCGAGGTCGCGGGCCGCCTGGCCCCGCAGGTCGGCTCGTACCACCTGATGCGCCCGGCCGGCGGCCGCGGCACCCTGCCGGGCGGCGTTCCCGGCACCCACCCGGCCAAGGCCGTCGTCATCGGCGGCGGCGTCTCCGGCTGGCACGCGGCCACCATCGCCATCGGCATGGGCTACGACGTGACCCTGCTGGACCGCGACATCAACAAGCTGCGCGAGGCCGACAAGATCTTCGGCACGAAGATCAAGGCCATCATGTCCAACGCCTTCGAGCTGGAGAAGGCCGTCGTCGAGGCCGACCTGGTCATCGGCGCCGTGCTGATCCCGGGCGCCAAGGCCCCCAAGCTCGTCACCAACGAGCTGGTCTCCCGCATGAAGCCGGGCTCCGTGCTCGTCGACATCGCCATCGACCAGGGCGGCTGCTTCGAGGACTCGCACCCGACCACGCACGCCGAGCCGACCTTCCAGGTCCACAACTCGGTCTTCTACTGCGTGGCCAACATGCCGGGCGCCGTCCCGAACACCTCCACCTACGCGCTGACCAACGCGACGCTGCCGTACGTCGTCGAGCTGGCCAACCGCGGTTGGAAGGAGGCGCTGCGCCGCGACGCCGCGCTGGCCAAGGGCCTGAACGTGCACGAGGGCCAGATCACCTTCGCCGCCGTCGCCGAGGCCTTCGGCCTGGAGTCGGTCTCCCTGGAGACCGTCCTCGCCTGAGTGTGACGCGTATTGCCCCCGGCCCGGTGCACTCCGGGCCGGGGGCTTCGCCGTGCCCGTGCACAGGGGGTCACCGGAACTCTCCGGCCGCGGTGTGAACGAGGGGTGAATCCGGTGGTGACATCGGGAATTGCGGGGGCGGGTCGCTCTGTCGTCAATTTCCGTCGGTCGTGTCACCCGACCCCGGAAACCCCGGAGTCACGGGCCCTCGCTCCCCTTGACAGGGGGCTGCCCGATAGTCGACACATCCTGCCCACTACCGTGGATTGTGTTGCTGCGAACGCCTTGAACGGCCTAGAGTCGCAAACCGTCGGCATGCTGCCACGCTGACGAATCGACATAGAGTCCTGGATGCCCAAGGAGGTAAGACGACTTGTGAATGAGTCGACATTTGCTCCCGGGGGTGGTCAGCCAGGACTGGCGGCGCACACCGCCGGCCAGCCGAGTGAGGAGCCCGGGGCCAGGCAGCCCTCCGTGGGTTCGGCCGAGGTCGGCTCGGTCGCTCTCCGTACTTTCGAAGCACGCCAGAACACAGCACAGGTGACCACGGTGACCGACTACGACGCCGAACTGCCGGCCCACGGCCTGGCCTACGGCGAGTTCGCCTACGGCGCCTACGACGACCCCGACGCCGAGTACGAGCCGGACCCGGAGTACGCGGCCACGCTCGCCCCGGACGCCGCCCGCCAGCGCCGCGAGCGGATCGGCCCGACCGGCCGTCCCCAGCCCTACTTCCCGATCCCCGCGCCGGTGGCCGAGCACGGTCCCGCGCAGATCATCGCGATGTGCAACCAGAAGGGCGGCGTCGGCAAGACCACGTCGACCATCAACCTGGGCGCGGCGCTCGCCGAGTACGGCCGCCGTGTGCTGCTCGTCGACTTCGACCCGCAGGGCGCCCTCTCCGTCGGCCTCGGGGTCAACCCGATGGAACTCGACGTCACCGTCTACAACCTGCTGATGGAGCGCGGGCTGACGGCCGATGAGGTGCTGCTGAAGACGGCCGTGCCGGGCATGGACCTGCTGCCGTCCAACATCGACCTCTCCGCCGCCGAGGTGCAGCTGGTCAGCGAGGTGGCCCGGGAGTCCGCGCTGGCGCGCGCCCTGAAGCCGCTGCTGCCCGACTACGACTACGTCATCATCGACTGCCAGCCCTCGCTGGGTCTGCTGACGGTCAACGCGCTGACGGCCGCTCACAGCGTCATCGTCCCGCTGGAGTGCGAGTTCTTCGCGCTGCGCGGCGTCGCGCTGCTCACCGAGACCATCGAGAAGGTCTGCGAGCGGCTCAACCCCGAGCTGCGGCTGGACGGCATCCTCGCCACCATGTACGACTCGCGCACCGTGCACAGCCGCGAGGTGCTGGCGCGCGTCGTCGAGGCGTTCGGCGACCACGTCTTCCACACCGTCATCGGGCGGACCGTGCGCTTCCCGGAGACCACCGTCGCCGGCGAACCGATCACGACGTACGCGACCAATTCGGTCGGTGCCGCCGCCTACCGCCAGCTCGCCAGGGAGGTGCTCGACCGGTGCCGCCCCGCCGAGTGAGTCTCCCGGGTGCCGACGAGCTGTTCCGAACCACCGGTGGGATGGCGCTGTCGCCGTCCCTCGCGTCGCGTTCGGCCGCCGAGGCGCCCAGACCGGAGACCGCGCGGGCGGTCAACGGCGCCGGTGACGCGGACGGCGCCGAGGGCGTCGACGGCTCCGGCGCCGGCGGCGAGGGCCAGGAGCACGCCGAGGGAGGCCCCGAGGCCGGCGGGGACCAGGCCGGGCGCGCGCCGCGCCGCGGGCCGGGAGCGGCCACCGTGCCCG
>NZ_JBHVIV010000105.1:0-25790 GCF_042799475.1 Kitasatospora sp. NPDC057692
GCCGACCGCCGTCCCCGTGTACGCCGGGGCCGCCTGGCACGAGCGCGAGACGCACGAGATGTTCGGCATCGACTTCACCGGGCACCCCCACCTGATCACTCTGCTGCTGCCGGACGGCTTCGAGGGGCACCCGCTGCGCAAGGAGTTCGTGCTCGCGGCCCGGGTCGCCAAGGCCTGGCCGGGTGCCAAGGAACCGGGCGAGTCCGACCACGGCGACGGGCCGGCGCGGCGCAAGATGCAGCCGGCCGGGGTGCCGGACCCGAACGAGTGGGGGCCGCTCAAGGGCACCCTGCCGCCGGTCGCCGAGCGGCCGGCGCGCGGAGCCCGGGCGGCCGGTGCGGCGCGCACGCCGCGTGCGGCGGCCGCGGGCGCGGCGGCGGGGGCCGCCGCTGCCGAGGGCGGCGCCCCGGTGCGGCGGACCGGCCGCGGCGGACGCGTTCGGTCGCCGAGGGGTCGGCGAGCCAGGCGCCCGGCGAGGCGGCACCGGCGGAGGAGCAGCCCGCGGAGGAGAAGCCCGCGGTGCGGGCGGACCGGCCGCGGCGGACGCGTTCGGTCGCCGAGGGATCGGTCAGCCAGGCGCCCGGCGAGGCCGCCCCGGCCCCGGCCCGGACGCGATCCTCCGACGCGCCCTGGCACAACCCGGTGCCGGCGCACGACGAGCCCGGGAAGCCGGCCGCCGAGCCGGACACCGAGGAGCCCGCAGTCGAGGAGCCGGCCGTCGAGGAGCCCGCCCCCGGGGAGAAGACGAGCGAGACGCCGCCGGCCGAGTCGGCCGGCCAGGACGGAGACGGCGCGTGAACCTGTTCGACACGGTGCTGCGCTGCGTCGCCACGCTGGTCGTCTTCCTCGTCCTGCCCCTGGTCATCGGCCAGACCGAGCACAAGGTCATGGCGCACATGCAGGGCCGCCTCGGCCCGATGTACGCCGGCGGCTTCCACGGCTGGGCGCAGCTGATCGCGGACGGCGTGAAGTTCGCCCAGAAGGAGGACATCGTCCCGGCCGGCGCGGACCGGCGGATCTTCCAGCTGGCGCCCGCCGTCTCACTGCTGCCGTACCTGGTGGTGCTGCTGGTGATCCCGGTCGGCCCGGGCGGCTTCGTCGGGCAGGCGGTGGACGCCGGCCTGTTCTTCGTGCTGGCCGTGATGGGCGTCGGCGTGATCGGCAAGCTGATGGCCGGCTGGGCCTCGGCCAACAAGTTCTCGCTGCTCGGCGGTCTGCGGACGGCCGCGCAGCTGATGTCCTACGAGCTGCCGATGGTGCTCGCCGCCGCCTCCGTGGCGATGGCCGCCGGGACGCTCTCGCTGACCGGGATCATGGACGCCTGGGAGTGGTACTGGATCCCGTGGCAGCTGATCGGCGGGTTCGTGTTCTTCACGGCCGGCCTGGCCGAGCTGCAGCGCCCGCCGTTCGACATGCCGGTCGCCGACTCCGAGATCATCTTCGGCGCGTACACCGAGTACACCGGGCTGCGCTTCGCGCTGTTCCTGCTCTCCGAGTACGCGGGCATCCTGGTGGTCTCCGCGCTGACGGCGGTGCTCTTCCTCGGCGGCTGGCACGGCCCGCTGCCGGACCAGCTCGGCTGGCTGTGGACCCTGCTGAAGACCTTCGCGCTGGCCTTCGTGGTGATCTGGCTGCGGGTCACCTACCCCCGGCTGCGCGAGGACCAGCTGATGCGCTTCGCGTGGGCGGTGCTGATCCCGCTCGCGCTCGTCCAGCTGGCCCTCACCGGCATCATCAAGGTGGCGATCTCATGAGTTTCCCCGGTGCGGGCCTGGCCAAGGGCCTGGCCGTCACCCTGCGGACGATGACGAGGAAGAGCATCACCGCGCAGTACCCCGACGTGCAGCCGGTCCTCCCGGCGCGGTCGCGCGGCGTGATCGCGCTGCTGGAGGAGAACTGCACGGTCTGCATGCTCTGCGCCCGTGAGTGCCCGGACTGGTGCATCTACATCGACTCCCACAAGGAGACGCTGCCGGCCGCCGACCCGAACGCGCGCGCCCGCACCCGCAACGTGCTGGACCGCTTCGCCATCGACTTCTCGCTCTGCATGTACTGCGGGATCTGCATCGAGGTGTGCCCGTTCGACGCGCTGTTCTGGTCGCCCGAGTTCGAGTACGCGGAGACCGACATCCTGGAGCTGACCCACGAGCGGGACCGGCTGCGGGAGTGGATGTGGACGGTGCCGGCGCCGCCGGCGCTGGATCCGGCGGCCGAGGAGCCCAAGGAGATCGCCACCGCGCGCAAGGCCGCCGACAAGCTGGCCGCTGCGGCGGCCAAGGCGGAGGAGGAAGCGCAGACGGCGCAGGACGGTGGTGACGCGTGATCGGCACCGCCACCCTGCTCGCCGCGACCGGGTCGCTGGACCCGGCCGCGCGCTCCTTCCTCTCCCCGACCGGGGTGGAGATCGTCTTCCTGCTGGTCGGCATCGCCGTGCTCGGCTCGGCCCTGGTCGCCGTCACCACCAAGCAGCTGGTGCACGCCGCGCTCTGGCTGGTGGCCGCGCTCGGCGGGCTGGCGGTGGAGTTCCTGCTGCTCACGGCGGAGTTCATCGCCTGGGTGCAGGTGCTGATCTACCTCGGCTCGGTGGTCGTGCTGGTGCTGTTCGGGCTGATGCTCACCAAGGCGCCGATCGGGCGCTCGCCGGACGCCGACTCCAAGAACCGCTGGGTCGCCCTGGTGGTCGCGCTGGCCACGACCGGCACGCTGGTGACGCTGGTCGTGGACGCCTTCCGGACGTCCTGGATCGACCTCGGCGCGGGCGGCGGCTCGGCGGCGGTGACCGGCGCGAGCCTGTTCCGGACCTGGGTGCTGCCCTTCGAGGCGCTCTCGGTCCTGCTGCTGGCCGCGCTGGTCGGCGCGATCGTGCTGTCGCGCGGCAACGGGCGGCGGGTGCCGGCGCCCCGGGCCGGGCGGATCCGGGCCGGCCGGCCGGTGGGCTCCAACGGGACGGTCGCGCAGACCGCGCCCAGGGCGGAGCCGGCGGCCGAGGCGGCGGCCGGGTCCGAGACCCCGTCCGCGGCCGCGCCGACCACCACCGAGCAGGAGGGCTGATGCACCTCGCCTACCCCGTCGTCCTCGCCGCGCTGCTGTTCGGCGTCGGCGTCTACGGCGTGCTCGCCCGGCGCAACGTCATCCTGGTGCTGATGTCCGTCGAGCTGATGCTCAACGCCGTCAACCTCAACCTCGTCGCCTTCGACGCCTGGCTGCGCGACTCGCTGCACGCCGGGCAGGCGCTGACCCTGTTCACCATCACCGTCGCCGCCGCCGAGATCGGCCTCGGGCTCGCCATCGTCCTGCTGCTGTTCCGGGCCCGGGGCACCGCGGACGTCGACCGGGCCACCGCGCTCGGCGATCCGGCCGAGTCCACCGCCGATGCCGAGGAGGCGCCGGTCGGAGCCGAGGCGCTGAAGGGCCGGGCCACCGCATGAACCTCGCCCTGCCCGCCCTCGTCCCCGCGCTGCCCGCGCTCGGCGCGGCGGCCACCCTGGCCACCGGCCGGCGCGCCCCCGGCCTCGCCCGGCCGCTGGCGATCGTGCCGGTCGCCGTCTCGGCGGTGCTGGCGCTGGTCGTCGCGCTCCAGCTCGGCACCGGCCAGACGCTGGACGCCGCCACCCGGCTCACCCCGACCGGCGGCCCGGACATCTCGCTCGCGATCCACCTGGACGGCTTCAGCTCGCTGATCTCGGTGCTGGTCGGCCTGGTCGCCACCTGCGTGCAGGTGTACTCGACCGCGTACCTCAAGGACGATCCGCGCTACCCCTCGTACGCGGCGCTGGTCTCGCTGTTCACGGCGGCGATGTTCCTGGTCGTCTACTCCGGCGACCTGGTGGTGCTGTTGGTCGGCTGGGAGGTCATGGGCATCTGCTCGTACTTCCTGATCGGCCACCACTGGGAGACCGAGGACGCCCGCTCGGCCTCGCTCAAGGCCTTCCTGGTCACCAAGCTCGGCGACGTGCCGTTCCTGTTCGGCGTCTTCCTGCTCGGCGCCGACGCCGGGAGCTTCCGGATCGAGGACGTGCTGCGGGCCGCCACCGAGGGGCGGCTCGGCCACCCGACGCTGGTCGCGCTGCTGCTGCTGGCCGGGGTGGCCGGCAAGAGCGCGCAGTTCCCGCTGCACACCTGGCTCCCGGACGCGATGGCCGGCCCGACGCCGGTCTCCGCGCTGATCCACGCCGCCACCATGGTCGCGGCCGGCATCTACCTGGTGGCCCGGCTGCTGCCGGTCTTCCTGCTCTCCGGCGCGGCGCTGGTCGTGCTGGCGGTGATGGCCGCCGTGACGATGATCGGCTCGGCGCTCTGCGCGCTCGCCCAGGACGACCTCAAGCGGGTCCTGGCCTACTCGACCGTCGGCCAGCTCGGCTACATGGCCGGCGCGCTGGCCAGCGGCGACCGCGAGGCGTCGGTCTTCCACCTGGTCAGCCACGGAGCGTTCAAGGCGCTGCTGTTCCTCGCGGCCGGTGTGGTGATCCACGCCGCGCACACCAACTCGATCTCCGCGATGTCCCGGATCCCCGGGCTGCGCAAGCGCGTCCCGGACGCCTACTGGACGATGGGCATCGCGCTGGTCGCCCTGGTCGGCCTACCGCCGTTCGCCGGCTTCTTCAGCAAGGAGGCGGTGCTGACCGCCGCCGAGCACGCCGCCAACGGCGAGGCGCTGACCAACGGCCTCGGCCCCGCCTCGGCGGTGCCGCAGGCGGCCGGCTGGATCGTGCTGATCTCCGCCGGGCTCACCGCGCTGCTCACGGCGGCGTACGCGGCCCGGCTGTTCCTGGTGGCCTTCCACAGCCCGGCGGGCGCGGCCGCGGCGGCGCCCGCGGTGCTGCCCGCCGCGGACGGGGGCACCGTCGCCGCCGACCACGAGGCCGGCGCGCCGTACTCGCCCGAGCCCGACGAGGCCGACCCGGCCGTCGCCGAGCCGCCCGCGATGCGCTGGCCGCTGTGGGTGCTGGCGGTGCCGACCATGGGCTTCGGCGTCGCCGGCCTGCGCTCGGACTGGCTGCCCGCGCTGCTGGACGGCGGCTCGCTGCGGCCTTCCGCGGTCACCGCCGTCATCGGCACCGGCCTCGCCGTGGTCGGCGCGCTGCTGGCCTACGGGGCCTGGCGCTCGGCCACCGCCCGGGTACCCGGACAGGACGAGACCCCGGCCGCCGAGGTGGTCGTCGCCGACCCCGGGCGCGCCCTGCTCGGCCCGCTGTTCGGCCCGGCCCGGCACGGCTTCGGCGTCGACCGGCTCTACAGCGCGCTGTTCGTCCGCCCGGTCGAGGCCGCCGCCAGGCTCGTCCGCTTCCTCGACCGCGAGGTCGTGGAGACGTACGTGCGCGGCGCCGGCGCCGGGGCGGGCCTGCTCGGCCGCGCCGTGCGGCTCGCCCAGACCGGCAACGCGCAGACCTACCTCAGCGCGCTGCTCGCCGGCGTCGTCCTGCTGGCCGTCCTGGTGGCGGTGTAGCCGATGCCGTACCTCCCTTCCCCGTCCGCCGTCGTGGTTGTCGCTAGGAGCCCCCGATGAACGCGGTCCTCATCGCCCTCCTGGTGCTGCCGCTGCTCGGCGCCGCGCTCACCCTGGCCCCGGTGTTCGGCGCGGACCCGGCCGCCGCCGACCGCCGCGCGCTGCGCTTCAGCAGCGTGCTGACCGGCGCCGTCCTGGTGCTCACCGTCGTCCTGGCCGCCGGCTTCGACCACGACGAGCCCGCCCGGATGCAGGCCACCACCGACGTGTCCTGGATCCCGGCCGTCGGCGTGCGCCTCCACCTCGGCGTGGACGGCGTCTCGCTGCCGCTGATCGTCCTGACCTCGCTGCTCACCTTCCTCTGCGCGCTGTACTCGGAGCGGAGGCTGCCGTCCGGGGACGGGGTGCCCTCGGCCCGGGCCTTCGTCGGGCTGTTCCTCCTCCTCGAAGTCGGCATGCTCGCCACCTTCGCGGTGCTGGACCTCCTGCTCTTCTTCCTGGCCTTCGAGATCGTGCTGATCCCGATGTACTTCCTGATCGCCCGCTGGGGCAGCGGGGCGAAGGTGCCGGCCGCCAACCGGTTCATCCTGTACACCCTGCTCGGCTCGGCCGTGATGCTGCTCGGCTTCCTGCTGATCGGCGGCAAGGCGGGCACCTTCGACATGCAGGCCCTCGCCGCCGCCCACGGCTCCGGCCTGAGCCACTCCACCCAGGTGATCGCCGCGCTGGCGATCATGGTCGGGCTCGCGGTCAAGGCCCCCGCCTGGCCGCTGCACAGCTGGCTCCCGGACGCGCACACGGCGGCCCCGACCGTCGGCTCCGTCCTGCTCGCCGGCGTGCTGCTGAAGATGGGCACCTACGGCCTGGTCCGCGTCCTCCTCCCGGTCGTCCCCGACGGCACCACGACGCTCGCCCCCTACCTGGGCGCGTTCGCCGCCGTCGGCATCGTCTACGGCTCGCTGGCCTGCCTCGCGCTCGCGCGGCGCGGCGCCAAGGGCGACCTCAAGCGCCTGATCGCCTACTCCTCCGTCGGCCACATGGGCTTCGTCCTGCTGGGCATCGCCTCCCTCACCCCGGTCGGCGTCAACGGCGCGCTGTTCGCCAACATCGCGCACGGCCTGATCACCGGCCTGCTGTTCTTCGTCGTCGGAGCGCTCAAGGACCGCTACGGGACGGCGGACCTCGACACCCTCTCCGGTGCCACCGGCGCCGCCCTCTACGGACGGGCACCCCGGCTGGGCGCGCTGCTCGCCTTCGCCGCCGTCGCCAGCCTCGGCCTGCCCGGGCTGGCCGGCTTCTGGGGCGAGCTGCTCGCGATGTTCGGCGCGTTCGACCCGGCCGACGGCCTCTCGCGCCCCGCGTTCGTCACCTACATGGTCCTGGCCGGGCTCGGCACCCTCCTCACCGCCGCGTACCTGCTGATCGTGGTCAAGCGCGTCTGCATGGGCGACCCGAAGCAGCCCGCCCCGGTGGCCGAGCTGGCCGACCTGCGCCCGTACGAGGCCGTCAGCTGGACGCCGCTGGCCGCCCTCACCCTGCTCGCCGGTCTCTGGCCCGCACTGCTGCTCGGCCTCTCCGACCCCGCCGTCAAACACCTCCTCGGGGGTGGCTGATCATGCTCGGCACCGCACTCGGACCTCACTCCACGGGGCAGACCACTGTGACCTCCCTCGCCGTCGCCAACCCGGGCAGCCTGATCCAGTCCGTGGACTGGGTGGCGATCGCGCCCCCGCTGATCGCCGCCGCGGCCGCCCTCGCCGTGCTGGTCACCGACCTCTTCCTGCCCGCGCAGCACAAGAAGTGGCTGGGCCGGCTCACCGCCGCCGGACTCGCCCTCGCGCTCATCTCGCTCCTCCCGCTGACCGGAGGGTCACCCCGGGCCACCTTCTGTGCGCAGAACGTAACAGGAGCCACTGACAACGCGGGCTGCTCCTACGTCGCCGACCACTTCGCCCTGGTCTTCCAGCTGCTCGCGCTCGGCGGCGCGCTGATCGCCGCCCTGCTGTCCGCGCACACGGTGGACGAGGAGGAGCTGCCCCGCGGCGAGTACTGGTTCCTGCTGCTCTCCAGCGCCACCGGCGCCGCCCTGCTGCCCGCCTCCCGTGACCTCGCCACCCTGGTGATCGCCCTGGAGGTGGCCTCGCTGCCCGCCTTCGCGCTGGTCGCGCTGCGCCGGGACGGCCGGGGCGCCGAGGCCGCGCTGAAGTTTTTCCTCTCCTCGGTCACCGCGACCGCCGTGATGCTGCTCGGCGTCGGCTTCGTCTACGCGGCGAGCGGCAGCCTGCACCTGGGCGCCGTCGCCACCGGCCTGGAGCAGGCGCCCGCGCAGCTGAAGCCGCTGGCCGAGGCGGGCGCCGTGCTCACCCTGGTCGGCTTCGCCTTCAAGGTCGCCGCCGTCCCGTTCCACTTCTGGGTGCCGGACACCTACACCGGCGCCCCGCTGCCGGTGGCCGGCTACCTCTCGGTGGTCGGCAAGGCGGCCGGCCTGGCCGGCCTGGCGCTGGCCACCACGATCGCCTTCCGCCCCTACGCGCACACCTGGGGCCTGGCCCTCGCGGTGCTGGCCGCCGTCACCATGACGGTCGGCAACGCGGGCGCGCTGCGCCAGCGCTTCGACACCCGCCACAGCGCGGTCCGGCTGCTCGCCTGGTCCTCGGTGGGCCAGGCCGGCTACCTGCTGGTGCCGCTGGCCGCGGCCGGCTACGCGCCCACCGGGACCGACCCGCTGGGCGCCACCGCCGCGTACGCGCTGATCTACGGCGTGGTCAACCTCGGCGCCTTCGGCGTGGTGGCGGCGGTCGGCCGCCGGGCCGGGACCAGCGTGGACGACTTCCGCGGCCTGTTCGCGCGCAACCGCTGGACGGCGCTGGCGCTGGCGTTCTTCCTGCTCTGCCTGGCCGGGCTGCCGCCGGGCGTGATCGGCCTGTTCGGCAAGGTGGTGGTGTTCCGCGCCGCCGTCGACGCCGGGCTGGGCTGGCTCGCCGTGGTGATGGCCGTCAATGTGGTCGTCGCCCTGTACTACTACCTGCTCTGGACCGCCCGGCTGTTCGCCCCGGCGGAGGAGGCCGCCGCGGCCGCCGCCCCCGAGCGGCGCCTGCCGCTGTCGCTGACCGCCACCCTGGGGCTCACCGCCTCGGCCGCGGTGGTGCTCTCGGTGGCCCCCCAGCTGGTCCTCCAGGTGGTCGGCGGCTCGCTGTTCTGAGCCGCCGCCGGGGTGCGCCGGGGTGCGCCGGGGTGACGGGCGGTGCGGCCGGGTCACCCGGCCGGGTGTCGCGCCGGTCACAAGGGAACAAGGCCCCCGCCCCCGCCCGTTGACCGGGCAGGAGGGACGAGGCAGAAAGGGCTTCCCCACGCACCATTGGAGGGCCACCCGTGCACCGCCGGCACAACGGACTGAGGACCGCCGCCCTGCTCGGCGGCCTCTCGGCGCTGATCCTGGTGATCGGCGGCTTCTTCGGCCGCACGGGCTTCGTGATCGCCCTGCTGGTCGCCCTCGGCACCAACGCCTACGCCTACTGGAACAGCGACAAGCTCGCCCTGCGCGCCATGCGCGCCCGCCCGGTGAGCGAGATCGAGGCCCCGCGGCTGTACCGGATCGTCCGCGAGCTCTCCACCGCGGCCCGCCAGCCGATGCCCCGGCTCTACATCTCGCCGACCCCGGCCCCGAACGCCTTCGCCACCGGCCGCAACCCGCGCAACGCCGCGGTCTGCTGCACCGACGGCATCCTGCAGCTGCTCGACGAGCGCGAGCTGCGCGGCGTCCTCGGCCACGAGCTGAGCCACGTCTACAACCGCGACATCCTGATCTCCTCGGTGGCCGGGGCACTCGCCTCGGTGGTGATGTTCCTGGTCAACTTCGCCTGGCTGATCCCCTTCGGGCGCAGCGAGGACGACGACGGCCCGGGCCTGTTCGGGATGCTCGCGATCATGATCCTCGGCCCGATCGCGGCCTCGCTGATCCAGCTGGCCGTCAGCCGCTCGCGCGAGTACCAGGCCGACGCCGACGGCGCCCGGATCACCGGCGACCCGCTCGCCCTGGCGAGCGCGCTGCGCAAGCTGGACGCCGGCACCCGGCAGCTGCCGCTGCCGCCGGAGCCGCAGATCCAGACCGCCAGCCACATGATGATCGCCAGCCCGTTCCGCCCGGGCGAGGCCGGCGCGAAGCTCTTCTCCACCCACCCGCCGATGGCCGAGCGGATCGCCCGGCTGGAGCGGATGGCCGGCCCCCGGCAGTAGGGCCCGCGCGGTCCGCCGTCAGCCCGCGACCTCCTCGAAGGCCTGCCGCAGGCGGTGGACGCCCTCCGCCACCTGGGCGGAGCTCTCGGCGGCCGCGTAGCTCAGCCGCAGGTGCGGGGCCGGCGGCTCGGCGGCGTGGTACGGCCGGCCCGGGGTCACCTGCACGCCGGCCCGCAGGGCGGCCTCGGTGAGGGCGCCGTCGTCGACGCCGTCCGGGAGCCGCAGCCACAGGTGGTAGCCGCCGGGGCGGTAGGTGGTGAGCAGGCCCGGCAGTTCACGGTGCAGGGCGGCGACGGCGGCGGTGCGGCGGCCCAGCAGCTCGGTGCCGAGCGCGCGCAGATGGCGGGCCCAGCCGGGGTCGGCGACCAGCTCCAGGGTCGCCTCCTGCAACGGCCGGGGCACGAAGAAGCTGTCCACCACCTGGGTCGCCCGCAGCCGGGCGAGCGCCGGCCCGCGCGCGGTGAGCGCGCCCACCCGCAGGTTGGGCGAGGCGGCCTTGGTCAGCGAGCGCAGGTGCACCACCACCCCGTCGCGGTCGTCGGCGGCGAGCGGGCGCGGCAGCGCGGGGGCGTCCGGGTGGACCAGCAGCCGGGAGAAGTCGTCCTCGACGACGAACGCGCCCGCCGCCCGGGCGATCCGCAGCACCTCGGCCCGGCGCCCGGGGGAGAGCACCGCGCCGGTCGGGTTCTGGAACAGCGGCTGGCAGACGAAGACCCGCGCCCGGGTGGCCGCGAAGGCGTCCGCCAGCAGGTCGGTGCGCACCCCGTCGGCGTCGACCGGCACCGGGACGGGCCGCAGCCCGGCCGCCCGGACCACCGCGAGGATCCCCGAGTACGTCGGCGACTCCACCAGGACCGGTGCGCCCGGCGCGGCGAGTGAGCGCATCGCCACGGTGAGCCCGCCCTGTCCGCCCGAGGTGATCAGGACGTCCCCGGTGGCGACCGGCCCGCCCGGTCCGCCGATGTCGCGGGCGAACCAGCCGCGCAGCTCGGTGAGGCCGTCGGTGGGCGGGCGCTCCCAGGCGCCGGGCCGCCGTCCGGCCCGGGCCAGGGCGGCGGCGAGCAGGCGCTCGGGCAGCAGCGAGGCGTGCGGATAGCCGCTGTTGAGGTCGATGACGTCGGGCGGCGGCACGCGCAGGGTGGCGAACACCGGGGCGGCCAGCAGGTCGCGCGGGCCGGTGTCGGTGCTGAGCGCGATCTCCTGCCAGGAGAGGTCGCCCGGGCGCGCGGAGGCGGGCACCCCGGCGCCCGGTCCGTCCGCGAAGGCCGCCGCCCGGAACACCCCGGCGCCCGGCCGGGAGACCACCAGCCCCTCGGCGGCCAGGACGGCGATGGCGCGGGAGACCGTCCCCGGGCTGACCTGGTGGCGCTCCATCAGGGTCCGGCTCGACGGCAGCTTCCGACCCTCCGGGTAGCGCTCCACCTCCCGGCGCAGTCTGTCGGCGAGTTCGGCCACACTGCTACGCTCGTTCATGAGAGCACAAGATAGCGCTACTCCCTCCCTCGCGGTAGCGGAACGACCCGCTGCGGCGGTCGCCCCCTCGGGGGCCCCGGGCACCGCACTGGCCGCCCTGGGCGTCCTCTCCTTCTCCTTCAGCTTCCCCGCGACCGCCTGGGCGCTGACCGGCTTCGGCCCCTGGACGGCCACCGGTCTGCGCGGTCTGCTGGCCGGGGTGCTCGCCGCGCTCTGCCTCGCGGCCGCCCGCGTCCCGCTGCCCGAGCGCCGCCACTGGCCCGGTCTGCTGGTGGTCTCGGCCGGCTGTGTGCTCGGTTTCCCGCTGCTCACCACGCTGGCGCTGCGCACCTCCTCGACCGCGCACTCGGCCGTCGTCATCGGCCTGCTCCCGCTGGCCACCGCGGCCGTCGCCGCCGCGCGCTCGCGCGGGCGCCGCCCGTCGAGGCTGTTCTGGGGCGCGGCGCTGGCCGGGGCGGCCGCGGTGCTCGGGTTCACCCTGGTGCAGAGCCACGGGCGGCCCGGCCTCGCCGACCTCTACCTGTTCGCCGCGCTGCTGGTCTGCGCCGCCGGGTACGCGGAGGGCGGGCGGATCTCCCGGGAGCTGCCCGGCTGGCAGGTGATCGGCTGGGCGGTGGTCGCCGCGCTGCCGGTCACCGCGCTGACCACGGCGCTGGCGCTGCCGGCCGAGCCGGTGCGCCTCGGGGCCGAGGCGGTGGCGGGGCTGCTCTACACGGCCGCGGTCTCGCAGTTCGGCGGGTTCGTGGTCTGGTACCGGGGGATGGCGCTGATCGGGGTGCCGAGGGCGAGCCAGCTCCAGCTGGCCCAGCCGCTGGTCACGCTCGTCTGGTCGGTGCTGCTGCTCGGCGAGGAGCTGCCGGCCGCCGCGCCGGTGACCGCGGTGGTGGTGCTGCTCAGCATCGCGCTCACCCAGCGGGCCCGGGTCTGACGCCGCCGCCCGGCCCCGCGGGGTGCGCGCGGGACCGGGCGGCGGCGGTGGTGGGGATCAGTGACCGGCCTCCGAGGGCCGGTAGACGCACAGGGCCCAGATGATGAACACGTCCAGCGCGATCACCACGATCGACCAGCCCGGGTAGTACGGCATCGACAGGAAGGCGTCGATCGCGCTCACCGCGGTGAGGACGATACCGGCGTACCGGGCCCAGCCGGCGCCCTTCAGGAGGAAGGCGCCGACCAGTGCGACCAGTGCGCCCACGACGATGTGGATCCAGCCCCAGCCGGTGAGGTCGAAGCGGAAGACGTAGCGGTTGGTGGTCAGGAAGACCTCGTCATCGTGGACCGCCATGATGCCCCGCAGCACCTCCATGATTCCGTTGATCAGCATCAGGACACCTGCGAACACCACGAAGCCGGGCGCCCACTCGCGGAACCGGTGGTGCGAGGGCGGCGGTGGCGGCTGGCCGGTGCCGGAACGCCAGGGCGGGGGCTGGTCCGCGGGGGGCGGCTGGCCGGGCGGCGGGGACGACGTGCTGCTCATGGCTTCCTCCAGGACCGGACGCCGGGGCCGGTCAGGCACTCCCGGACAGGTGTTCGGAGAGACGTGCGGACTTCGACCGTCCAACCGCGGCCGGTGCCGGGCAACCGGGCCGCACCTGTTCGGGTGACCCGCCCCGCGCGCCCTCGCGCGCCCCCGGCCGGCGCGGCCGGGCGGCCGGTACTGGTGGTCCGACCCCTGCCCCGGATCCGGAAGGCGCAGCGCGTGACTCTCCTGCCGCAGGACACCGTGGAGCAGCCCCCGCCCCCGTCGGGCGGCACCCTGCGGGAGCACCGCGCGGCGGCCCGCCGACGGCGCGGCCGGGCCCTGGTCGGCTGGCTCACCACCACCGACCACAAGCGGATCGGCACCCTCTACATCACCACCTCCTTCCTGTTCTTCCTGCTGGGAGGGCTGATGGCGATGCTGATGCGGATCGAGCTGGCCCGTCCCGGGCTGCAACTGCTCTCCAACGAGGAGTTCAACCAGCTCTTCACCATGCACGGCACGATCATGCTGCTGATGTTCGCGACCCCGCTGTTCGCCGGCTTCGCCAACTGGATCATGCCGCTGCAACTCGGCGCCCCCGACGTCGCCTTCCCCCGGCTGAACGCGCTCGCCTACTGGCTGTACCTGTTCGGCTCGCTGATCGTCGTCTACGGCTTCCTCACGCCGGACGGCGCGGCCGACTTCGGCTGGTTCGCCTACGCGCCGCTGAACGGCCCGGACCGCTCCCCGGGCCTCGGCGCCGACCTGTGGATCATGGGCCTGGCCCTCTCGGGCTTCGGCACCATCATGGGCTCGGTCAACTTCATCACCACGATCGTCTGCTTCCGCGCGCCCGGGATGACGCTGTTCCGGATGCCGATCTTCGTCTGGAACATCCTGCTGACCGCCGTCCTGGTGCTCTTCGCCTTCCCGGTGCTGGCGGCCGCGCTGCTCTGCCTGGAGTCGGACCGCCGCTTCGGCTCGCACGTGTTCGACGCGGCCAGCGGCGGCGCGCTGCTCTGGCAGCACCTGTTCTGGTTCTTCGGGCACCCGGAGGTCTACATCATCGCGCTGCCGTTCTTCGGCATCGTCACCGAGATCATCCCGGTCTTCAGCCGCAAGCCGATCTTCGGGTACTCCGGGCTGATCGGCGCCACCGTCGCCATCACCGGCCTGTCGATCACCGTCTGGGCGCACCACATGTTCGTCACCGGGCAGGTGCTGCTGCCGTTCTTCTCGATCATGACGATGCTGATCGCGGTGCCCACCGGGGTGAAGTTCTTCAACTGGATCGGCACCATGTGGCGGGGCTCGCTCAGCTTCGAGACGCCGATGCTGTGGGCCGTCGGCTTCCTGGTCACCTTCCTGTTCGGCGGTCTCACCGGGGTGCTGCTGGCCGCGCCGCCGATCGACTTCCACGTCTCCGACTCGTACTTCGTCGTCGCGCACTTCCACTACGTGGTGTTCGGGACGGTGGTCTTCGCGATGTTCGCCGGCTTCCACTTCTGGTGGCCCAAGTTCACCGGCCGGATGCTCGACGAGCGGCTCGGCCGGATCCACTTCTGGACCCTCTTCGCCGGCTTCCACGCCACCTTCCTGGTGCAGCACTGGCTCGGCGCCGAGGGGATGCCCCGCCGCTACGCCGACTACCTGGCCTCCGACGGCTTCACCGCGCTCAACACCGTCTCCAGCATCGGCTCGTTCCTGCTCGGGATCTCCACCCTGCCGTTCCTCTACAACGTCTGGCACACCGCCCGGTACGGGGAGCGGGTCACCGTCGACGACCCGTGGGGCTACGGGCGCTCGCTGGAGTGGGCCACCTCCTGCCCGCCGCCCCGGCACAACTTCGTCACGCTGCCCCGGATCCGCTCCGAGTCGCCCGCCTTCGACCTCCACCACCCCGAGATCACCGAGCTCGACCGACGGCAGAACGCCCGCGAACCACAAGCCTGATTCCCGGTCCTTTACCTTCTCGTTAGGATGACCGGCATGGCAGAGGACACCGCAGAGGGCGCAGAGGACACCAGTACCCCGGTGGCCGGTGACCCGCGGGCCCGCCGGCGCGGCCAGGGCGAGCTGGAGGCACAGGTGCTGGCGGTGCTCCAGCGGGCGCCCGGCCCGGCCAGCGCGGGCTGGGTCCAGGAGCGCCTCGACGGCGACCTCGCCTACACCACCGTGATGACCATCCTCTCCCGGCTGCACGCCAAGGACGCCGTCACCCGCAGCCGCTCCGGCCGCTCCTACCTCTGGCAGGCCTCCTCGGACGCGGCCGGCCTCGCGGCCCTGCGGATGCGCCGCGTCCTGGACGGCGAACCCGACCGGGACGCCGTGCTCGCCAGCTTCGTCACCGCCCTGCTCCCGCACGACGAGGAGCTGCTGCGCACCCTGCTCGACAGCGCCTGCGCCCCGGCCCCCGACCGCGAAGGCTGACCCCCTCGCCGTGGGCGTCTTCGTCTTCCTCCCCCTCGTCCTGCCGCTGACGGCGCTGCCCATCGCCCGCCTCACCGAGCAGCACCTCCACCCGCGCGGCGCCGCCCGGCTGCTCACCGGGATCAGCATCGTGATGGCGCTGTGCAGCGCGCTCTGCCTCGCGCTGACCGGGGTCGTCGGCACCGCGCAGATCCCCGGCAACCCGCTGCCCGACAGCTGGTCCGACCCCGAGGTCCGGGCCACCCTGCCGTACCACGAGACGGTCGGCACGGCGGCGCTGCTGGTGCTCGCCGCCGTGCTGTTCGCGGTCGGCCGCACGCTCGCCCGCCACCTGCGGATCCGCGCCCGCGCCCGGCGCGCCCTCGGCCGCGCGCTGCCCGGCCCGTCCGACGTCGCCCTGCTGCCCGACCCGGCCCCGTACGCCTACGCGCTGCCCGGCTCGCCGCGCTCGCCCGGCCGGGTGGTGGTCTCCACCGGCATGCTGGCCGGCCTCGCCGAGGACGAGCGCGCCGCCCTGCTCGCCCACGAACGCGCCCACCTCGCGCACCGGCACCACCGCCACCTGCTGGCCACCCAGCTGGCCGGCTGCGTCAATCCGTTCCTGCGGCCGCTGGAGCGGGCCGTCGCGTACAGCGCGGAGCGCTGGGCCGACGAGGAGTCCGCGCAGGCCGTGGGCGACCGCCGGGTCACCGCCCGCGCCGTCGCCCGTGCCGCCCTCGCCTCCCACCGCCCGCCCGACGCCTACGCGGCCTTCCCCGCCTTCGCCGCCCCGGGCCCCGTCCCCCGCCGGGTCGCCGCCCTCCTCGGCCCCGTCCCCACCACCCGCAACTGGCCCCCCGCCCGCACCCCCGCAGGCCTCGCCGCCCTCGTCGCCGCCCTCGGCACCGCCGCCTCGGCCCTCTCCGCCCTCAACGCCGCGGTCGCCCTGCTCCTCGTCCTCAAGGCCGTCACTCCGCTCTGAAACGCGGGTGCGCGGACCGCGGCGGCCGGAGATGATGGTCGGCATGATCCTCGACGGCCCGCCCGCCACGGCGCCCAGGATGCTGCTCCTGGACCGGGTCGACTTCACCTCCGGCTGCCGTGTGTTCGATCTCGTTCGGCCGGTGTTCCTGATGCCCGGGGACCGGATCCGGGTGGCTCTCGACGAGGTGACCGTGCGGCGTGCGGCCACCGGCCGGGAGGAGCGCCTCCAGGGCTCCATGAACTCCGTGCTGCGCAGGCAGCGGTACCGGTAGCTCGCCGGGCACCGTGGAGGAGGGCAGGATGATCCTGGAGGGCCGCTCCGGACGGGCCGCGGCTCACCGGCCGTCCCGGCCGACTGTCGGGACCCGTCTCCTCCGTGAGGAGGGCGCTACCCGGACGGATCCCTGAAGTCCGGCCCTGACCTGCGTAGACATGGCGGGCGGCGGGCATCCGGGTCGTAGGGGGCAGTCGTCGCGCGTGAGAGGGTGCCAGGCATGAAGGTGATCGGATTCCTACTGAATGTGCTCTGGCTGGTCTTCTGCGGGTTCTGGATGGCGATCGGCTACGTGATCGCCGGCATCATCTGCTGCATTCTGATCATCACCATTCCCTTCGGCATCGCCTCCTTCCGGCTGGCGGGGTTCGTGATCTGGCCGTTCGGGCGGAAGGCCGTCGAGCGGCCGGACGCCGGGGCGCCGTCCTGCGTCGGGAACGTGATCTGGCTGGTCTTCGCCGGGTGGTGGCTGGCGCTGATGCACCTGATCACCAGCATTCCGCTGTTCCTGTCGATCATCGGGATCCCGTTCGGGTGGGCGAACCTCAAGCTCATCCCGGTGTCGCTGACGCCGCTGGGGCGGGAGATCGTGTCGACGGACGAGCCGTGGGGCGGGCGCTAGACGACACACGGACGGGCCGGCGGGTGTTCTCCCGCCGGCCCTTCCCCGTCTCAGGCGGTGGCGAGGGCGGCCAGGGCGGTGCGGGCGGTGGTGAGGGAGGTGGCGGCGAGGTCGCGGTAGGGGGCGAGGGCGGGGATGTCGGCGGCGCGGGTGAGTTCGGCGTGGATGAAGCGGAGGTTGGCGTCCGGGACGCCGAGGTGTTCGGTGAACCAGGCGCGCAGGTAGGGGGTCTGGAAGTCGAAGGGCTCGCGCGGGGTGCCGGGGCCGTAGCCGCCGCCGCGGGCGGCGACGACGATGACGCGGGTGGCGGTGAGGCGGCCGGTGTGGGCGCCGGGGAAGGTGATGCGGTCGATCCAGGCCTTCAGGGCGGCGGGGACCGTGAAGTTGTACATCGGGACGCCGAGGAGAAGCGTGTCGGCCGAGTGGAGCTCGGTGATCAGCGGGTGGGTCAGCGACCACTCGTGGTGCTCGGCGGGGGTCGTGGCGAAGCCGGGGACGTCGGGGAGGGGGACGGGGGCGCCGTGGCGCTCGACGCGGACGCCGAGGGAGGCGTAGCCCGGCCCGAGGAGGGGCACCGGGTCGGCGGCGAGGTCGCGGTAGCGGTAGCCGGCGCCGGGGTGGCGGGCCCGCCAGGCGTCGGCGAAGCGGGCGGTCAGACGGCGGCTGACGGACTGGTCGGTCGGGCTCGCGCCGGAGTCCAGGTGGAACAACGTGGGCATGAGGGGGCTCCTGGTCACCTTCGGGGAGTGGGTGTCGTCAATCCCGTGACGGGGCCGCGGACGGAAAGGTGACCGATGGACGGGCGCGAGGAGCTGGCGGTGCGGTTCGAGGCCGAGCGGGGGCGGCTGGCGGCGGTGGCGCGGCGGATGCTGGGGTCGGCGGCGGAGGCGGAGGACGCCGTGCAGGAGGCCTGGCTGCGGCTGGAGCGGGTGGACGCGGCGGAGGTGGAGAACCTGCCGGGGTGGCTGACCACGGTGGTGTCGCGGATCTGCCTGGACGTGCTGCGGGCGCGGCGGACCGAGCCGGCGGGGGACGAGGCCGTGGTCGAGGGGGTGGTGGACGGCCCCGAGACGGAGGCGGAGCTGGTCGACGAGGTGGGCCGGGCGATGCTGGTGGTGCTGGACCGGCTCGGCCCGGCCGAGCGGGTCGCCTTCGTGCTGCACGACGGGTTCGCGGTGCCGTTCGAGGAGATCGGCCCGATCGTCGGGCGGAACACGGTGGCCGCGAAGAAGCTGGCGAGCCGGGCCCGGCAGCGGGTCAGAGGGGCGGGCGCGGAGCAGGGCACCGGGCGGCGGGAGGTGGTGGAGGCCTTCCTGGCCGCCGCGCGCGGCGGCGACCTGAACGCGCTGCTCGCCGTGCTGGCGCCGGACGTGGTGCGCCGGGCCGACCCGGCCGCACTGCCCGCCGGTCGCGCCGCCGTGCTGCGCGGCGCCGGGGCGGTGGCCCGGGAGACCAGGGTGATCGGGCGGCGGGCCCGGTTCGGGGTGCCGGTGCTGGTGGACGGCGAGGCCGGGGCGGCGATCGCGCCGGACGGGCGGCTGCGGATGCTGCTGCGGTTCACCGTGCGCGACGGCCGGGTGGCCGCCTTCGAGGTGGTCGCGGACCCGGCCCGGCTCGCGGCCGCGGTGGTCACCCTGCCGGCGTGACCGCCGCCCGGAGCCCGGCGAACTCCGCCGCCAGCGCGTCCAGGGTGTAGTGGGCGTTGAGCCCGCTGGGGTTGGGCAGCACCCAGACCTCGGTGTCCCCGATGGTCCGCTCCTGCCGCCCGATCGACGCCGTCCGCCGGCCGAAGGCCGTGCGGTAGGCGCCGATGCCGAGCACCGCCAGCACCCGGGGGCGCAGCCGCAGCACCCGTTCGGTGAGCGCCGCGCCGCCCGCGCGCAGCTCGTCGGCGGTCAGCTCGTCGGCCTTGGCGGTGGCGCGCGGGGCGACGTTGGTGATGCCGAGGCCGAGGTCGAGCAGCAGGCGCTGCTCGTCCGGGCGGAACTGGCGGGGTGTGAAGCCGGAGCGGTGCAGGGCGGGCCAGAACCGGTTGCCCGGGCGGGCGAAGTGGTGGCCGGTGGCCCCGGACCAGAGTCCGGGGTTGATGCCGCAGAACAGGACCCGCAGACCGGGGGCGGTGACGTCCTCGATCGTGGTGTCGCGGGCGGCGAGCAGCTGCTCGGCGGTCGGCCTGGGTGCCGTGGTCGGCTTCTCGGTCACCGCTCCAGTGTGCCGGTGGCCGCGGCGGCTCCCACGCCCGCCCCCGCGGCCACCGGCACGGCCGCCGCCGTCCGGCTCGCCGCCAGCGACCTGGTCCGGCGCCGCTCCCGCAGCCACCGCACGCCGTACACCGCGGCGGCCGCGTACGCCCAGCCGACGAAGACGTCCACCAGGTAGTGCTCCGCCCCGTAGACCAGGGCGAAGGTCATCGCCAGCGGGTACGCCACCAGCAGGACCCGCACCCACCGCGCGGCCGTCGGCCAGAAGAAGAAGAGCAGCATCGCCGGGTACGCCGAGTGCAGCGAGGGCATCGCGGCGACGTCGTTGGCGAACTGGCTGCCGTTCTCGAACACCGACGCGGCGCGCGGCAGCCCGCTCTCGGTGAGCACGTCCGAGACCACCCGGGTGAGCTGCGGCAGGTGCCCCTCCTGGGAGGACAGCCACGGCGGCACCGCCGGGTAGAGGATGTACGTCGCGAAGCCCGCGAAGGTCAGCACCAGGTAGCAGGTGAGCAGGTGCCGGAACCGGTCGTGCCGGCGGCGCCACAGCACCGCGAGGATCATGAAGACCGCGAAGAAGTGCGACATGTAGACGGTGACCGCCGCGTAGTCCCACCACTGCGGCGATCCGGGCGTGTAGAGCCCGTGCTGGAGCCGGACGGTGAGCGTCTCGCCGAGGCCGATGACCTCGTCGGCGCGCTGCTGCGGCCACAGGTACGGGCCCCAGGGGGTGTGCGCGCCGTAGCCGCGCAGCAGTGAGTACGTCCAGACGACGGCCATCACCGGGACCCAGTCGCGCAGCACCAGCAGGAAGCCGCGCGCGCCGTGACCGCTGTGCACCCCGGCGGCCACCAGGGCGCCCATCAGCCACAGGAAGACCAGGTCGTTGGTGTACGGCAGGCCGTAGGTGCGCAGGTACCACAGCAGGGCGGCGAGGTAGAGCGGCCACGCCAGCAGTCGTAGCCGGGCCAGGGCGCCGGTGCGCGCGCCGGTCCGGGAGCCGGTCGCCGGACGCAGCCGCCCGGCGCTCGGGGGAGGGGTGGGCGGCGCCGGGCGGAGCATTCTGGTCATGCCGGTCGAAGCTAGCAAGGCATTCTTGGAGAACTCTCGGTGCGAACGGCGGTCCGTTCAGGAAGGGCTCAGAATTGCCCCGGCCGGCGCAGCGGACGGGGCGTCGGGGCGTCGGGGCGGTGCCGGGGCGGCGCGGGGTGACTCAGGACACGATGCCCAGCTCGTGCGGGGTGTTGTTGAACCGCCGCCCGCCCTGCTCGGTGACCGTCACGATGTCCTCGATCCGCACGCCGAACCGGCCCGGCAGGTAGACGCCCGGCTCGATCGAGAAGCACATGCCGGGCACCAGCGGCCGCTCCTCGCCCTCGACCAGGTACGGGGGCTCGTGCGTGGTGATGCCGATGCCGTGGCCGGTGCGGTGGATGAAGAACCCGCCGTACCCGGCCTCGGTGATGACCCGTCGGGCGATCCGGTCGATCTCCTGGCAGCCGACCCCGGGCCGGACGGCCTCGAACGCGGTCTGCTGGGCCTGCCGGACGACCTCGTGGACCTTGCGCACCTCGTCCGGCACGTCGGCGCCGACGTGCACGGTGCGGGTGGTGTCGGAGCCGTAGCCGTCCTTGAGCCCGCCGAAGTCCAGCACGACGGTGTCGCCGGGCGCGATGACCCGGTCGCCGGCCTCGTGGTGCGGGTTGGCGCCGTTGGGGCCGGAGCCGACCACGGTGAAGTCGACCTGGCTGTGCCCGTACTGGATGAGCAGGGCCGCGAGGTCGGCGGCGACGTCGGTCTCCCGGCGGCCGGCGAAGGCGACCCCCAGGATGCCCCGGTAGGCGGCGTCGGCGGCGCCGCCGGCCGCGGCGAGGCGCTCCAGCTCGTCCGCGTCCTTGACCGCGCGCAGCATCGGCAGGGTCTCGGTGAGCGAGGTCCAACCGGTGCCGGGCAGGGCGGACTGGAGGCCGAGCAGGTGCATCGCCCAGGCGTTGTCGGAGATCCCGTACCGGCCGGAGCGGTCGATCAGGGGGACGGCGGCGGCGTACGGGTCCTGGCCGTCGGTCCAGTCGACCAGCCGGACGGCGGGGGCGCCGACGGCCTTCTCGGCGTCGGGGCGCTCCAGGGCGGGGACGATCAGCGCGGGTTCGCGGCCGGCGGTGAGGACGAGGGCGGTGAGCCGCTCGGTGACCGCGGTGGGCCGATAGCCGGTCAGGTACACGAGGTCGGGGCCGGGGGCGACGACCAGGCCGGACAGCCCGGCGCCCGCGGCGGCGGCGGTGGCCCGCTCCAGGCGGGCGCGGTAGTCCTCGGCGGTGAAGTCTCGGGGCATGCGGGGGTCTCCTGGCGGGGAAGTCCTGCGACGGGTTCCGTGTCAACGTCATCATGGACGCTGGGAGTTGGCGTAGTGCCGGAGGAATAGCGCCTCGACGTGGGCCATGTGCTCGATCTCGCCGGGGTCGACGCTCTCGTTGGGCGCGTGGATGAGGCAGCGCGGCTCCTCGACGCCCATCAGGATGATCTCCGCCTCCGGGAAGGCCGTGGCGAGCACGGTGCAGAGCGGGATCGAGCCGCCCTGGCCGAGGAAGGACATCGGCCGGCCGTAGACCTCCTGCATGGCCTTGTCGAGCGCCGCGTACGCCGGCCCGCCGGTGGCGGCGCGGAACGGCGAGCCCGCGCTCTCCGGCGCCACCGCGATGCGCACCCCCCACGGGGCCGCGGCCTCCAGGTGGGCGGTGAGCGCGGCCTGCGCGGCGCGCGCGTCGGTGCCGGGCGGGACGCGCAGGGAGACCCGGGCCCGGGCGGTGGCCGGGATCGCGGCGGCGGAGCCGACCACCGGCGGGCAGTCGATGCCGAGCACGGTGACGGCGGGCCGGGCCCAGAGCCGGTCGGCGACGGTGCCGGTGCCGGTCAGCCGGACGCCGTCCAGGACGCCCGCGTCGGCGCGGAACCGCTGCTCGTCGTAGCCGACGCCGCTCCAGGTGCCGTCGTTGTCCAGGCCGTCGATCCGGGTGCCGCCGTCGGCGTCGCGCAGCGAGTCGAGGACCCGGATCAGCGCGGCCAGCGCGTCCGGGGCCGGGCCGCCGAACATGCCGGAGTGCATGTCGCCCTTGAGCGCGGAGACGGTGACCACGACGTTGGTGACGCCGCGCAGCGAGGTGGTGGCGGTGGGGACGCCGACCGCGGCGTTACCGGTGTCGCAGATCAGCAGGGCGTCGGCGTGCAGTTCGCCGGCGTGCGGCGGCACGTAGGCCTCAAGCCCGCCGGTGCCCTGCTCCTCCGAGCCCTCGACGACCAGCTTGAGGCCGACCGGCAGGTCGTCGCCGAGCGCCCGCAGCGCGGTGAGGTGCATGACGATGTTGCCCTTGCAGTCGGCGGCGCCGCGCCCGTACCAGCGGCCGTCGCGTTCGGTGAGCTCGAACGGCGGGGAGGTCCAGGCGTCGTCGTCGAGCGGGGGCTGGACGTCGTAGTGGGCGTAGAGCAGGACGGTCGGGGCGCCGGGCGGGGGCGGGCGGTGGCCGACCACGGCGTGGCTGCCGTCCGGGGTCTCCTCCAGGTGGACGTCGCGCAGTCCGGTGTCGGCGAAAGCGGCGGCGACCCACTCGGCGGCCTGGCGGCACTTCTCGGGCGGGTACTGGCGCGGGTCGGCGACCGAGGGGATGGCGACCAGCTCGGCCAGGTCGGCCTTGGCGCGCGGCATCAGGGCGGCGATCCGGCGGGCGAGTTCGTCGGTCATGGTGACGGCTCCTCTGGGAACGGTGGGCCGGGGGCGTCGGGCCCGGACGGCCTCTGCCGCGGACGGTGTCAGTTGCGGACGGTGTCCTCGAGCTTGAGGTCGTCGATCTTGTCCTTGATGGCGGCGAGCTTGTCCGGGCAGTACACCGAGAGCACGATCGTCTCCGCGAGGACCACCTCGCGGTCGGAGAGCACCGGGCGCTGGCCGGGGCCGCCCGCGCCGTTGGCCATGCCGTACTTCCACTGCGCCTGCTGCAGCGCGCCGGCCGGGTCCTCGCAGACGGCGCCGCCGTCCTCGCCCAGGGTGTGCACGATCTGGTTCTGCGAGGGGACCGGGTAGCCGGCGGCCGCCAGCGCCTCGGAGAGCTGCTTGGCCTTGCGGTTGGCCTCGTTGGTGTCGTGCAGCTGGGTGTAGGTGAGCAGGCCGGTGACCAGCATGCCGACCAGCAGGACGATCGCGCCGAGGTAGATCCAGCGGTGCCGGGAGGCCATCATGCTGCGGGTCATGACGCACCGCCCTCGGCCGGGCCCTCGGCCCGGTGCAGTTCGGCGGCCTCCTGCGCGGCGAGCTCGGCCTGTGCGTCGGGCGAGCGCCACTCCGGCTTGCGCAGCCGCAGGAACAGGTACGGGATCAGCAGGCCCAGGACCAGCAGGCCGCCGCCGACGATCACCACGTACGACCAGGCCGAGCCGCTGCCGAACTGCGAGGAGGGCACGAACCCGATCGCCATCGCCGCCGCCGAGGCCACCAGGCCGGTCACGGAGATCGGCACCAGGGCGGGCGCCCGGTAGCCGCGCGGGTGGTCGGGCCGGGTGCGGCGCAGCCGGATCGCGGCGGCGAACATCAGCAGGTAGACGATCAGGTACACCTGCGTGGTGATCACCGAGAAGATCCAGTAGGCGCTGGAGACGTTCGGGATCAGGGCGTAGGCGAGGGCGATGACCGTGGTGACCACGCCCTGGGTCACCAGCAGGTTCTGCTGGATGCCCTCCTTGTTGAGCCGCTGCAGGAACGGTGGGAGGTAGCCCTCCTGGCGGGAGATCATCAGCAGGCCCTTCGACGGTCCGGCGAGCCAGGTGAGCATGCCGCCGAGCGAGGCGGAGACCAGCGCCACCGCGATCACCGGGGTGAGCCAGCCGATGTGGAAGTACTGGAAGAAGGCGTCGAAGGCCTGCATCACGCCGGCCGTCAGGCTCAGCTCGCTGGACGGCACCACCCAGCTGATCGCCAGCGCGGGCAGGATGAAGATCGCGAGCACCATCGCGGAGGCGGTGAACATCGAGCGCGGGAACTCCCGGGCCGGGTCGCGCAGCGAGGAGACGTGCACCGCGTTCATCTCCATGCCGGAGTAGCTGAGGAAGTTGTTGACGATCAGCACCAGGCTGGCCAGGCCGGTCCACTCCGGGAACAGGTGCGCGGCGTCCATCGGGGCGGCGGAGGCGTTGCCCTGGCCGAGGAAGACGAAGCCGAGCACGACCAGCAGCGTGCCGGGGATCAGCGTGCCGATGACCAGGCCCGCCGAGGAGAGGCCGGCCACCGCCTTGGTGCCCCGGGACGAGACCCAGACGCCGGTCCAGTACAGCACCATGATCACGATCGCGGTGTACGGGCCGTTGCTCGCCAGGGAGGGGTCGACCACGTAGGCGATGGTGGAGGCCACGTAGGCGAGCAGGGACGGGTAGTAGAAGATCGTCATCGCGAACTGGCACCAGACGGCCAGGAAGCCCAGCGGCTTGGAGAGGCCCTCCGACACCCAGCGGTAGACGCCGCCCTCCCAGCCGGACGCCAGCTCGGCCGAGACCAGCGCGGTCGGCAGCAGGAAGACGACGGCCGGGAGCAGGTAGAGGAAGACGCAGGCGAGGCCGTAGACCGCCATGGTCGGGGCGGAGCGGAGGCTGGCCACCGAGGCGGTGGTCATGAAGGCGAGCGTCAGCCAGGACATCCGGGGGGCGTTCGCCAGCCTGGTGGCCGCCGCGCCGGTGCGTCCCCGGGCGGCCGCCTCCCGGCGGCCTCCGCCTGTGTCTCCGCCTGGGCCTCCGCCTCCGCCGGGGCCGCCAGGACTGCCCTGGCCGGACGACGGAATGTCCATCGAACTCATGCGTCCTCCTGGGGTGGCCCGCCGGCGCTGGGCCGTACCCGGCCAGTTCACCCGGTTGGCGACGGGGCCGCATGCGGCGTGCACCCGCACGGGTGAGCGGACGTCAGGAGGACGGGGCGGCCGGGGGCCCTGCCCGCGTCGTCGCCTGCTTGGGCCGGCCGGCCGGCCGTCGCCGGGACCGGGCCCGCCGCGAGCAGCGCGGCCACCGTCCCGAGCAGGGGGCCGACTCTCGGACTGGTACCCGACCGGGCACGGAATCGTAAACGTCGGGCGGACTGTCGGTGCCATGGTTCACGATGACTGAATGTCATACGAACTTCAGGCGCTGATCGGCCCGGCGGAGCTGGTCGCGGTGGCGGCCGCCGAGGTTTCGGCGGCCCGTCCGCGACCGCTCGCCCAGGGCCTGGCACTGATCCCGGCCACCCCCGAGTTCCTGGCGGCCCTCCGGTTCGGCGACGAGGAGCCCATCTCCCCGGGCGCCGCCGGCTTCGACTGGTTCTCCGACGGCCTCGAACGCCGGCTCGCCGCCTGGTCCAAGGCCGGGCCGATCGCCTGCGTGGAGGCCGACTACTTCGGCGGCACCGGCACCCAGCGCGCCGCCCTCTGGGCCGACGGCCGGCTCGCCCTCGGCCCCCTCGTCGTCGCCGAACTCGCCGCCTTCCCGCCCGAGGGCAGCCCCATCTCCCGTGTCCTGCGCCGCCTCGGCGTCCGCCTGACCGACACCGACCCCGCCGCCCACGACGAGTTCGACGCGGCCGGCCTCGGCGCCCACCGCGCCACCGCCGCCTGGGCCACACCCCGCTGACGGCCCCGGGAACGACGGCGGCCCCGGTCGGAAGCCCCCACCAG
>NZ_JBHVIV010000106.1:0-25241 GCF_042799475.1 Kitasatospora sp. NPDC057692
TCGGTTTCGCAGGAGGTCTGGAGTTCGCGGAGGGCTTCGGGTTCGCCGGCGACGACCATGGAGGTGGGTCCGTTGACGGCGGCGAGGGAGATGCGCTCGCCCCAGGGGGTGATGCGGTCGCGGGCTTGGTCGGCGGGCAGGGAGACGGACATCATGCCGCCGGTGCCGGAGAGGGCGCGGATGGCCTGGCTGCGGAGGGTGACGACGCGGGCGGCGTCGTCCAGTGACAGGGCTCCGGCGACGCAGGCGGCGGCGATCTCGCCCTGGGAGTGGCCGACGACGGCGTCGGGGGTGATACCGAGGGAGGCCCAGAGGGTGGAGAGGGAGACCATGACGGCGAAGAGGGCGGGCTGGACGACGTCGACGCGGTCGAGGGTCGGGGCGCCGGGGGTTTCGCGCAGGACGTCTTGGAGGGACCAGTCGACGAACGGGGCGAGGGCCTGTTCGCATTCGGCGATGCGTTGGGCGAAGACGGGTGAGGTGTCGAGGAGTTCGACGGCCATGCCGGCCCATTGGGAGCCCTGGCCGGGGAAGACGAACACCCGCCGGCCGACGGGGCCCGCGACGGCGGTGGTCACGTTGTCGGCGGGGGTGTCGGCGGCCAGTGCGGCGAGGCCGGCGGTGGCGTCGGCGGTGTCGGTCGCGAGGATCACGGCGCGGTGCTCGAACACGGCGCGTGAGGCGATCAGGGAGTAGCCGACCTCGCCCAACTCGGTTCCGCCGTCGGCCAGGAGGGCGCCGAGGCGTTCGGCCTGGCCGCGCAGGGACGCGGCACTGCGCGCCGACACCACCAACGGCACCACACCCGAACCCGGCAGCGCGGCGGCGACGGCGGGCCCGCCCTGCTCCTCCTCGGCCACCTTCTCCGAGGGCTCCTCCGCCGGCGCCTCCTCGATGATCGTGTGGGCGTTGGTGCCGCTGGCGCCGAAGGAGGACACACCGGCCCGCCGGGGCTCCTCGCCCTGCGGCCACGGCTGCTCCTGCATCAGCAGCCGCACCGCGCCGGACTCCCAGTCCACCTTCCGCGACGGCTCGTCCACGTGCAGCGTGCGCGGCAGTACCCCGTGCCGCATGGCCATCACCGTCTTGATGACCCCGGCCACGCCGGAGGCCGCCGCCGAGTGCCCGAGGTTGGACTTCAGCGAGCCCAGCCAGAGCGGCCGGTCCTCCGGCCGTCCCTGGCCGTAGGTGGCCAGCAGCGCGCCGGCCTCGATCGGGTCGCCCAGCGTCGTCGCCGTGCCGTGGGCCTCGACCAGGTCGACCTGCTCGGGCTTCAGCCGGGCGTCGGCCAGCGCGGCCCGGATCACCCGCTGCTGCGCCGGGCCGTTCGGGGCGGTCAGGCCGTTGCTCGCGCCGTCCTGGTTGATCGCGCTGCCCCGGACGACCGCGAGCACCGGGTGCCCGTTGCGCCGCGCGTCGGACAGCCGCTCCAGCAGCAGAACGCCGACGCCCTCCGCCCACACGGTGCCGTCCGCAGCCTCGGAGAACGCCCGGCAGCGGGCGGTCGGGGACAGGGCGCGCTGGCGGCTGTACTCGATGAACCCGGTCGGGGTCGCCATGACCGTGGTCCCCCCGGTCAGCACCATCGACGACTCGCCCTTGCGCAGCGACTGGCAGGCCAGGTGCAGGGCCACCAGCGAGGACGAGCAGGCGGTGTCGACGGTGAGGGCGGGCCCCTCCAGGCCGAGGGTGTACGAGACGCGGCCGGACAGGATCGCACCGGACGCGCCCAGCGACATCTGGCCTTCCAGGCCCTCGGGGAGGTCGGTGACGTTGCTGCCGTAGTCGAAGTCCGTGGCCCCGATGAACACGCCCGTCCTGGAGCCGCGCAGCGAGCCGGGCGTGACCCCGGCGCGCTCCAGCGTCTCCCAGGCGACCTCCAGCAGCAGTCGCTGCTGGGGGTTCATCGACAGCGCCTCACGGGGCGAGATGCCGAAGAAGGGGGCGTCGAACCGGTCGACGTCGTCGAGGAACCCGCCCTCGCGGACATAGGTCCGCCCCGGGCGGTCCGGGTCCGGGTCGTAGAGCGCGTCGAGGTCCCAGCCGCGGTCGGCGGGGAACGGGGTGATCGCGTCCCGGCCCTCGGCGACGAGGTCCCAGAGGTCCTCGGGGGTCCGGACGCCTCCCGGGAAGCGGCAGCCCATCGCCACCACGGCGATCGGCTCGTGCTCCTTCTCCTGGAGCTCCTCCAGGCGCTGACGGGCCACGCGCAGGTTGGCGGTTGTCCGCTTGAGGTAGTCGCGAAGCTTCGCTTCGTTCTCCATCACTCGTCAGCTCCTCGAAGACCGTGAAACGGAAGGCCGTGGGTGGGTGTGCGGTGGTTCATGCGATGTCGTCGAGTTCCAGGTCCAGCAGGTCGAACATCTCCTCGTCGGTGGCCGCGTCGAGGTCGTCGACGGTGCCGGACGCCTCGGCGGATGCGGACCAGCCGCGCAGCAGGGACTGCAGGCGCTCGGACACCGCGGCGCGGGCCTCCGCGTCGGGGCCGATCGACGCCAGGGACGCCTCCAGCCGGTCCAGTTCGGCGAGGACGGGCCCGGCGGGGGAGCCGCCGTCGGGCAGCAGTTCAGCGCCGAGGTGGGCGGCGAGCGCGGCGGCCGTGGGGTGGTCGAAGACCAGCGTCACCGGCAGCCGGAGCCCGGTGGCCGCGCCCAGGCGGTTGCGCAGCTCCACCGCGGTGAGCGAGTCGAAGCCCAGCTCCTTGAAGGCCCGGTCGGCCTCGACGGCGGTGGGGTTGGGGTGGCCGAGGACGACCGCGGCCAGCGACCTGACCAGGTCGAGCAGCACCCGCTGCCGGTCCTCGCCGCCCAGCGGGGCGAGCCGCCGCAGCAGGGCCTCGGAGTCGTCGTGGTCCTCGCCCTCCGGACCCGGCGCGGACGCGAGGGCCGCCCGGGCCTCCGGCAGGTCGCGCAGCAGGGGCAGCGGCCGGCCTGCGGCGAGTGCGGGCGCGAACCGGGACCAGTCGAGGTCGGCGACCACCTGGCACGGCTCGGCGCCGCCCACCGCCTGGAGCAGCGCGTCGCCGGCCCGGTCGCCGGCCATCGGGGCCGCGCCGCGCCGCCGCAGCTGCTCCGCCACCGCCGCGTCGATCATGCCGCCGTCGGCGAGCGCGCTCCAGGCCACCGAGGTGGAGGCCAGGCCGTCGGCGCGGCGCTGGTGCGCGAGCGCGTCCAGGACGGCGCTCGCGGCGGCGTAGCTGCCCTGGCCGGCGGCGCCCACGGTGCCGGCGATGGAGGAGAAGAGCACGAACGCGGACAGGTCGCAGTCCTTGGTGAGCTCGTGCAGGTTCAGCGCCCCGGTCACCTTCGGCCGCAGGGTCCGGTCGGCCTCCTCGGCCGTCAGGGTGTCGAGGACGCCGTCGTCGAGGACGCCCGCGGCGTGCACCACGGCGGTCAGCGGCAGCTCCCGGGGCAGGGACTCCAGCAGACCGGCGAGTGCGGCGCGGTCCGCGACGTCGCAGGCCGCGATCGTGACCCGGACGCCGGACGCGGTGAGTTCGGCCTCCAGCTCGGCGGCGCCGGGTGCCGCGCTGCCGCGCCGGCCGACCAGCACCAGGTGCTCGGCGCCCTCCCGGGCGAGCCTGCGGGCCACCGAGGCGCCCGCGCCGCCCGTCCCGCCGGTGATCAGGACGGTGCCGCTCGGCCGCCAGCCGGCCGCCGGGTCGGGCGCGGCGGCGCGCAGCAGGCGGCGGGCGAACACGCCCGCGCCCCGGACCGCGAGCTGGTCCTCGGCCTCCTCGCCGACCGTGCCGGGCCGATCGGCGAGCACGGCGGCCAGCCGGGACACGGCCCGTTCGTCGAGGACGGCCGGCAGGTCGACCAGGCCGCCCCAGCGCTCCGGGGATTCCAGGCCGATCACCGCGCCCAGCCCCCAGACGGCCGCCTGGGCGGGGCTGTCGAGCCGGTCGTCGGCGCCGGTCGACACCGCGCCCCGGGTCGCCAGCCACAGCGGTGCCTCGATCCCGGCGTCGCCCAGCGCCTGGACCAGCGCCAGGGAGAGGGCGAGCCCGGCGGGGACGGACGGGGCACCGGGGCGGGGCGCCTCGTCGAGGGCGAGCAGCGAGAGCACCCCGGCGGGGGCCGACGCGGCGTCCTCCAGGGCCGAGCGGATCAGCCCGGCCAGGGCGGCGCGGTCGGTGCCGGTGGCGATCTCGACGGGCACGAGGTCCGCGCCGAGGCCGGCCAGGCCGGTGAGCACGGCCGCGGCCGGCTGGTCCGCGCTGTGGCCCGCCGGGACGGCGACCAGCCAGGGGCCCGCGAGCGGCGCGGCGGACGGCTCGGGGAGCGGCCGCCAGCCGGTCCGGTACCGCCAGGAGTCCAGTGCCGCGCCGTCCGTCCGCCGGCGGCGCCAGGCGGACAGCAGGGGCAGCGCCGAGCGCAGCGCGGCGGCCGTCCCGGCATCGGCATCGGTGTCGACAATGGTGTCGGTGCCGGTGTCGGTGCCGAGCAGGGTGCCGGTGCCGAAGACGGTGTCGCCGTCCAGGGTCGCGGCCAGCGCCGGGAGGTCCTCGCGCTCCACCGCCGCCCAGAAGGCGGCCTCCACCGGGTCCTGCGCGGTGGCGGACACCGCGGCGGAGGTCTCCAGCCAGTAGTTCTGCTGCTGGAAGGGGTAGGTGGGCAGCTCCACGGCACGGGTGCGGGGACCGGGGTGGACGGCCGCCCAGTCGACCGCGGCGCCGCGCACATGGGCCTGGGCCAGCGACAGCAGCATCCGGTCCGGACCGCCCTCGTCGCGGCGCAGCGAGCCCACGACGGCCGCCTCCGCGCCGACCGCCTCGATGGTCTCCTGCACGGCGAAGGACAGCACGGGGTGGGGGCTCACCTCGATCAGGATCCGGTGGCCCGCGGCCAGGATCCGGCGGGTGGCCTGCTCCAACCGGACGGTCTCGCGCAGGTTCCGGGCCCAGTACTCGGCGTCCAGGGCGGAGGTGTCGATCGGCTCGCCGGTGACCGTCGAGTAGAAGACCGTCTCGGACGACCGGGGGGCGATCGGCGCGAGCAGCTCCAGCAGCCGGCCGTGGATCCGCTCCACCTGCCGCGAGTGCGAGGCGTAGTCGACGGGGATGATCCTCGCCCGCACGCCGTCGGACTCACAGGACGCCAGCAGCTCGCGCAGCGCCCCGGGCTCACCGGAGACCACCATCGAGCCGGGGCCGTTGACGGCGGCCAGCGACAGCCGCTCGCCCCACGGCACCATCCGCGCCAGGAGCGCGTCCTGCGGCAGCGAGACGGACATCATCCCGCCGTCCCCGGACAGCGCCCGCAGCGCCTGGCTGCGCAGCGCCACCACCCGGGCGGCGTCCTCCAGCGACAGCGCGCCCGCCACGCACGCGGCGGCGATCTCGCCCTGGGAGTGGCCCGCCACGGCGGCGGGCTCCACACCGTAGGAGCGCCACACGGCGGCGAGGGCCACCATCACCGAGAACAGCAGCGGCTGGACGACGTCCACGCGCTCGAAGGTCGGGGCGCCGGGGGCTTCGCGCAGGACGTCTTCGAGGGACCAGTCGACGAACGGTGCCAGGGCCCGCTCGCACTCGGCCAGGCGCTGGGCGAACACCGCTGAGGAGTCGAGGAGTTCGACGGCCATGCCGGCCCACTGCGATCCCTGGCCGGGGAACAGGAAGACCGGCCGGGTGGTGTTCACCGCGACGCCCTCGGCCAGCCCCGGGGCGGCGACCCCGGCGGCGAGCGCGTCCAGGCCGGCGCGGAGGTCCTCGCGGGTGCGGCCGACCAGCACCGCGCGCCGCTCGAAGGCGGAGCGGGTGTGCGCCAGCGCGGCCCCGAGGTCGGCCGGGTCGTCCTCCGGGTGGCGGTCCAGGTGCCGGAGGAGTTGCACGGCGCGGGCCCGCAGCGCGGCCTCGGTCCGGCCGGACAGCGGCCAGGCCAGCGGGCCCGGGGCGCCGGCGGTCGAGGGTCCGGCGGTCGAGGGTCCGGCGTCCTCCTGGTCCGGGGCCTGCTCCAGGATGACGTGCGCGTTGGTGCCGCTGACCCCGAACGCCGACACCGCGCCCCGGCGGGGGCGTCCCAGCTCCGGCCACGGGGCGGCCTCGCGCAGCAGCGAGACGGCGCCGGCCGACCAGTCCACGTCGTGCGAGGGCTCGTCGATGTGGAGGCTCGCGGGCAGCACGCCCTGACGGATCGCCAGGACGGTCTTGATGATGCCGCCGACCCCGGCGGCCGCCTGGGTGTGGCCGATGTTGGACTTCAGCGAGCCGAGCCGCAGCGGCTGGTCGGCCGGGCGGCCCCGGCCGTAGGTGGCCAGCAGTGCCTGTGCCTCGATGGGGTCGCCGAGCCGGGTGCCGGTGCCGTGCGCCTCCACCATGTCGACGTCGGCCGTGGTCAGTTCGGCGGCGGCCAGCGCCTGCTGGATGACCCGCTGCTGGGCGGGGCCGTTGGGTGCGCTGAGGCCGTTGCTGGCGCCGTCCTGGTTGATCGCGCTGCCCCGCACGACGGCCAGCACCGGGTGCCCGTTGCGCCGCGCGTCCGACAGCCGCTCCAGCAGCACCATGCCCGCGCCCTCGCCCCAGCCGGTGCCGTCGGCGCCGGCCGCGAAGGCCTTGCAGCGGCCGTCGGGGGCCAGGCCGCGCTGGCGGCTGAACTCGACGAAGACACCCGGGTTGGCGACGATCGCGGCGCCGCCCGCGAGGGCCAGCGAGCACTCGCCCCGGCGCAGCGACTGGACGGCCAGGTGGAGGGTCACCAGCGAGGACGAGCACGCGGTGTCCAGGGTGATGGCGGGCCCCTCCAGCCCGAGGGTGTAGGAGATCCGGCCCGAGGCCACGCTGGTCACGTTGCCGATCAGCAGGTGGCCCTCGACGCTCGGGTCCGCCACCGCCGGATCGCCCCCGTACTGGAAGGAGGTCGCGCCGACGAAGACGCCCGCGTTCGCCCCCTTCAGTGACAGCGGGTCGATCCCGGCGCGTTCGACGGCCTCCCAGGACACCTCCAGGAGCAGCCGGTGCTGCGGGTCCATCGCCAGCGCCTCGCGCGGCGAGATCCCGAAGAACGCCGGGTCGAACCGGCCGGCGTCGTAGAGGAAGCCGCCCTGGCGGGTGTTGCAGGTGCCGGAGGTGGCGGGATCCGGGTCGTAGAGGCCGTCGAGGTCCCAGCCGCGGTCGGCGGGGAACGCGGAGACCGCGTCCCGGCCCGCCGCGACCAGCTCCCAGAGGTCCTCGGGCGAGCGGACCCCGCCCGGGAAACGGCAGCCCATGCCCACGATCGCGATCGGCTCCCGCTCCTTGTCCTGCACCTCCTGGAGGCGCTGGCGGGTGCGGTGCAGGTCGGTGCTGACCCGCTTGAGGTAGTCGAGAAGCTTCTCTTCTTGCTCGTTGGCCATCAGGACGCCCCGAAGTCGTTGTCGATCAGCTTGAAGATCTCGTCGGCGGAAGCGGTCAGCAGTTGTTCCTCGACCGAGGCCGAGGCGTCGCCCTGCGGGGTGCCGCCGCTGCCGCCGGTGCTTTCGAGCCGTGCCACCAGGTCCTGCAGACGGCTGGTGAGCCGCTCGCGGACGCCGCTGTCCGCGGTGAGCTCCACCAGCGCCTCCTCCCACCGGTCAAGGTCGTCGAGGACGGCGTCGGCCGTCATCGGCTGCGGCGGGAACAGCTCGGCCCGCAGGTACCGGGCGAGCGGAGCCGGGGCGGGGTAGTCGAAGATCAGCGTGGCGGGCAGCGACAGCCCGGTGGCGGCGTTCAGCCGGTTGCGCAGCTCGACGGCCGTGAGCGAGTCGAACCCCAGCTCCTTGAAGGCGCGGTCGTCGGCGATCGCGTCGGGGGAGGAGTGGCCGAGGACGGCCGCGGTGTGCGTCCGCACCAGGTCGGTCAGGATCCGCTCCCGCTCCGCGTCCGGCAGGGCGGCCAGGCCTTCCGTGACGGTGCCGGCGCTCTCCCGCGCGGCCGCCTCCGGCTCCGCGGCCGTCTCCAACGCCCGCCGGACCTCCGGCAGTTCGTCGATCAGCGGGCGGCGTCGGGCGGCGGTGAAGCCCGGCACGAACCGGTCCCAGCGCACATCGGCGAGGACCAGAGTGGTCTCCTGCCGGGCCAGCGCCCCGTGCAGGGCCGCCACCGTGAGGTCCGGTGCCATCGGCGGCAGGCCCCTGCGGCTCAGGTGCTCCTCCACGCCCTCGCCCTCGATCATGCCCTTGTCCGCCCAGGGGCCCCAGGCCACCGAGGTGGCCGCCAGGCCGCGCGCCCGGCGCTTCTCGGCGAGCGCGTCCAGGAAGGAGTTGGCCGCGGCGTAGGCGCCCTGCCCGCCGCTGCCCCAGGCGGCGGCGACGGAGGAGAAGAGCACGAACGCCTCCAGCCGGGGACCGTCCAGGAGTTCGTCGAGGTGGACGGCGCCGGACACCTTGCCCTCGGCCATCGCCGCGAAGTCGGCCGCGGTGCTGTCGGCGACCTGCCGGAAGTGGACCACCCCGGCCGCGTGGAACACCGCGCGGACGGCGCGGCCCTCGGCCTCCAGGCCGTCCAGCAGCCCGGCCAGCGCCGCGCGGTCCGCGACGTCGCACGCGGCGACCGTCACCCGGGCGCCGAGGTCCCGCAGTTCGGCCGCGAGCTCCTCGGCCCCCGGCGCCGCGGAACCGCGCCGGCTGGTGAGCACCAGGTGCTCGGCTCCGGTGCGGGCCAGCCAGCGGGCCACCTGGGCGCCCAGGCCGCCGGTGCCGCCGGTGATGAGGACGGTGCCGCTGGGCTGCCACTTGGCCTCGCCGGCCGGCGTGCCCAGCGGGGCGTGCACCAGCCGCCGGACGAAGACGCCCGCGGTGCGCACCGCCAGCTGGTCCTCGTCACCCGCGGCGGCCAGGACCCCGGCCAGCCGGGCGGCGGCGCGCTCGTCGACGACGGCGGGCAGATCGACCAGACCGCCCCAGCGCTCGGGGTGCTCCAGGCCGACCACGCGTCCCAGGCCCCAGACGGTCGCCTGCTCGGGACGGTCGACGGGGTCGGTCGGGCTCACCGAGACGGCGGCGCGGGTCGCGAGCCAGAGGGGGCAGCCGACCTCCGCGTCCCCGAGCGCCTGCACCAGGGCCAGGTTCAGCGCCAGGCCGTGCGGCAGGACCGGGTGCCGCGGGTCCGGCCCGTCGGCGAAGGCGAGCAGGGACAGCACGCCCGCCGGCGCCTCGCCGGCCGCGGCCTCCCGCAGGCGGGCGGCGACCGCGTCGCGATCGCCCTCGGCCAGCTCGACGGTGACCGTCCGCGCTCCGCGCTCCTCCAGGGCGCGCAGGACGGCGGTGTGGGCGTCGCGCCCCGCTTCCGGGGCGACGGCCGTCGGAACGGCGACCAGCCAGGTGCCGGCCAGTGTGCCTCGCGGCTCGGCGGCCACCGGATACCAGGCGATCCGGTACCGCCACGCCTCCAGGGTGGCACGGTCGTTCTGCCGGCGGTGCCAGGAGGACAGCAGGGGCACCATGTCGCTCAGCGGCGTGGCCGGGTCGACTTCGAGCATCGCCGCCAGCGCGTCCAGGTCCTGGTGCTCGACCGCCGCCCAGAACCGCCCGTCCACGGAGGCGGCCGGCGACGCGGACGCGAGGTCGTGCGCGCCGGCCGACGGCGCGTCGGCCACGGCGGGCGTCGCGAACCAGTAGCGATCGTGTTGGAAGGCGTAGGTGGGGAGGTCGACGCGGTGGGCGTCGGTGAAGATCGTGTCCCAGTCGATGGTGAGGCCGGTGGTGTGGATGCGGCCGAGTGCGGTGACGGCGGATGTCTCTTCGGGGTGGTTCTTGCGGAGGAGGGGGATGAACTCGCCGTCCTGGACGCACGTTTGGCCCATGGCGGTGAGGACGGCGGCGGGGCCGAGTTCGATGTAGTGGGTGACGCCGCGGGTGTTGAGGGTGGTGATGCCGTCGTGGAAGCGGACGGCCTCGCGGACGTGGCGGACCCAGTAGTCGGGTGAGCAGACGAGTTCGGGCGAGGCCACGTCGCCGGTGACGTTGGAGACCAGCGCGGTCTTCGGCTCGTGGTAGGTGAGTCCCTGGGCGATCTGGCGGAAGTCGTCCAGCATCGGTTCCATGAGGGGTGAGTGGAAGGCGTGGCTGACGCGCAGGCGGGTGGACTTCCAGCCGCCGGCTTCGACGATGGCCTGGACCGCTTCTTCTTCGCCGGAGAGGACGGTGGCGGTGGGGCCGTTGAGGGCGGCGATGGAGACGCGGTCCTCGTGGCCGGCGAGGTGGGGGAGGATGTCTGCTTCGGTGGCGATGACGGAGATCATGGTGCCGCCGGTGGGCAGGGCCTGCATCAGGCGTCCGCGGGCGGCCACGAGGGCGCATGCGTCGGGGAGTGACCAGACACCGGCGACATGGGCGGCGGCGAGTTCGCCGACGGAGTGGCCGACGAGGTAGTCGGCGCGTACGCCCCAGGATTCGACGAGGCGGAACAGTGCGACCTCGATCGCGAACAGGGCGGCCTGCGCGTAGCCGGTGCCCTCCAATGCGGTGGCGTCGGAGAGGACGACCTCGCGCAGCGGGCGGTCCAGATACCCGTCGAGCACCGCGCAGACCTCGTCGAACGCGGCCGCGAACACCGGGAACGCCCCGTACAACTCCTGGCCCATGCCGACACGCTGTGCGCCCTGGCCGGTGAACAGGAACGCCGTCAGACCGTCGGTCACCTGGGTGCCGGTCACGTCCTCCAGGCCGCTCAGCAGTTCCTCGCGGTCGCGCCCGACCACTACGGCGCGGTGCTCGAAGGCGGTGCGGCCCGTCGCGAGCGAGTAGCCCACATCGACCGGCGACAGCTCGGGCGAGGCGGCCACGTACTCGCGCAGCTGCTGCACCTGGGCCCGCAGCGCGGCCGCCGTCTTACCGGACACCACCCACGGCACCACGGAATCGACACCGTGGGGCACGACCTGCGCGGAGGGCTCATCGGCGGCGTCCGGTGCCTGCTCGACGATGGCGTGGGCGTTGGTGCCGCTGATGCCGAAGGCCGACACACCGGCCCGGCGCGGGGCGCCGGTCTCGGGCCAGGGCCGGGCCTCGGTCAGCAGCTCGACCGCGCCGGCCGACCAGTCGACGTGCGGCGAGGGCTCGTTCACGTGCAGGGTCGCGGGCAGCACGCCGTGCCGCAGCGCCATCACCATCTTGATCACGCCCGCCACGCCGGAGGCGGCCTGGGTGTGACCGATGTTGGACTTCAGCGCCCCGAGCCACAGCGGCCGGTCCTCCGGCCGTCCCTGGCCGTAGGTGGCCAGCAGCGCGCCGGCCTCGATCGGGTCGCCCAGCGTCGTCCCGGTACCGTGCGCCTCCACCGCGTCGACCTGCTCGGGCCGCAGCCCCGCGTTGGCCAGCGCGGCCCGGATCACCCGCTGCTGAGCGGGGCCGTTGGGCGCGCTGAGACCGTTGCTGGCGCCGTCCTGGTTGATCGCGCTGCCCCGGAGCACGGCGAGCACCTGGTGGCCGTTGCGCCGGGCGTCGGACAGCCGCTCCAGCAGCACCATCCCGGCGCCCTCGGACCAGCTGGTCCCGTCGGCGGCCGCCGAGAACGCCTTGGAACGGCTGTCGCGCGCCAGTCCGCGCTGCCGGCTGAACTCGATGAACAGGCTGGGGGTCGACATCACGGTGACACCGCCGGCCAGGGCCATCGAGCACTCGCCCCGCCGCAGCGACTGCGCGGCCAGGTGGAGCGCCACCAGCGAGGACGAGCAGGCCGTGTCGACCGTCACCGCCGGACCCTCCAGGCCCATGGCGTACGCGATGCGGCCGGAGACCACGCTGGCGGCCTTGCCGGTCAGCAGGTAGCCCTCCAGGTCCTCGGGCAGCTGCCGCAGGTGCGAGGCGTAGTCCTGCCCGTTGGTGCCGATGAACACGCCCGTCGGCGTCCCGCGCCGCCCGGCGGGGTCGAGGCCCGCGCGCTCCACGACCTCCCACGAGGTCTCCAGCAGCAGCCGCTGCTGCGGGTCCATCGCCAGCGCCTCACGCGGCGAGATCCCGAAGAACTCCGGGTCGAAGTCGTAGGCGTCGTAGAGGAACCCGCCCTCCTTGGCGTAGGTCTTGCCGCGCTGGTCCGGGTTGGGGTCGTAGAGGTCCTCGACGTTCCAGTTCCGGTCCGTGGGGAAGGTGGAGATGACGTCGCCGCCGTCGGCCACCAGTTGCCACAGGTCCTCCGGACTGCGCACGCCGCCGGGCAGCCGGCAGCTCATCGCGACGATGGCGATCGGGTCGTCGTCCGCGACGGCCGCCGTGCCCGCCGCCGGCGCGGCCGCGGTGTCGGACTCCCCGAGCGCCGCCGTGCGGATGTGCGCGGAGAGCGCCTCGGGGGTCGGGTAGTCGAAGAGCAGACTGGTCGGCAGCCGCAGCCCGGTGGCCGTGTTCAGCCGGTTGCGCAGTTCCACCGCGGTCAGCGAGTCGAAGCCGACCTCGCGGAAGGCCCGGGCCGGGGCGATCGCGTCCGGGGACCCGTGGCCGAGGACGGCCGCGGCGTGGGAGCGCACCAGGTCCAGCAGGAACCGGTCGCGCTCCGGCCCGGGCAGGGCCGCCAGCTGCTGGGCCAGCGAGGAGGCGCCGGAGACGGCGAGGCCCTGCGCCGCCCGCCGGTTCGGCGTCCGCACCAGGCCCCGGAACAGGTGGGGGACCGGCCGGGTGTCGGCCTGGGCCCGCAGCGCCGCCAGGTCCGTACGGGCCGGGACGAGCGCGGCGTCGCCGAGCGCGAGGGCGGTGTCGAACAGGGCCATGCCCTCCGCCGAGGGCATGGCGGCGATGCCGGAGCGGGCCATCCGCTGCACGTCGGTGTCGTCCAGGTGGACGCTCATGGTGCTGCGCTCGGCCCACAGGCCCCAGGCCAGCGACTGGCCGGCCAGGCCGGCGGCCCGGCGGCGGCGGGCCAGGGCGTCGAGGAACGCGTTGGCCGCGGCGTAGTTCGCCTGTCCGGCGCCGCCGATGGTGGCGACGACGGAGGAGTACAGCACGAAGGCGGCCAGGTCCAGATCGGCGGTCAGCTCGTGCAGGTTCGCCGCCGCGTCCACCTTCGGCCGCAGGACGGCGTCGACGCGCTCGGGGGTCAGGGCCGCGAGGACGCCGTCGTCCAGCACGCCGGCGGTGTGGATCACCGCGGTCAGCGGGTGTGCGGCGGGCACGCGGGCCAGCAGGTCGGCGAGCGCCGCGCGGTCCGCGACGTCGCAGGCGGCCACCGTCACCGAGGCTCCGGCGTCGGCCAGTTCGGACCGCAGCTGCTCCGCGCCCGCGGCGTCGAGGCCGCGGCGGCTGGTCAGCAGCAGGTGCCGCACCCCGTACCCGGCCACCAGGTGGCGGGCCGCCAGGGCGCCCAGCGTCCCGGTGCCGCCGGTGATCAGCACGGTGCCGTCCGGGTCGAACGACGGGGGGACGGCCGGGGCGTCGGCCGCGACCCGGGCGAGCCGGGGAGCGAGCACGGCGCCCGCGCGGACGGCGAGCTGGGGCTCGCCGGAGGCCAGCGCGGCCGGAAGCGCGCGCAGCGACTCCGGGGCCGCGTCGAGGTCCACCAGCACGAACCGGTCCGGCTCCTCGGTCTGCGCCGAGCGGATCAGTCCCCACAGCGCGGCGTGCGCCGGGTCGGGCACGTCCTCGTCGGGGGCGGCCGCGACGGCGCCCCGGGTCACGAACACCAGCCGGGAGGAGGCGAACCGCTCCTCGGCCAGCCAGCGCTGGGCGAGCGCCAGGGCCCGGTGGGTGACCTCCCGGACGGCGTCCGCGGTGCCCGCGGCGGCCTCCTGCGGCGGGGTGCAGGCGACCAGGACCGCGTCCGGCACCTCGGCGGTGTCCGCGTCGAGGTCGAGGGCGGGCAGGTCGAGGCCGGGGCGCAGGGCGAGGCCGTCGTCCCCGAGGACCGCCCAGCGGCGGGATCCCGGGGACCCGCCGCCCCGCACCGGGCCCCACGCCACGCGCAGCAGCGACCGGTGGAACGCGGGACGGCCGCCCCGGATCTCCTCCGGGCGCGTCGTGCGCAGGGCCACCTCGCCGATCGCCGCCACGGGCCGGCCGGTCGGGTCGGCGAGCGCCACGGACAGCCCGTCGGGTCCGGTGGGGGTCAGCCGCACGCGCAGGGCGGACGCACCGGTCGCGTGGAGCGCGACGTCCTTCCAGGCGAACGCCAGCCGGGCGTCGTGGTCCGCGCCCGCGGCGCCGTCCTCGCCGAGCGCCTCCGCCGCGCCCAGGGCGGCCTCCAGCAGCGCCGGGTGCAGGCCGAACAGCGCGGCCTCGGCGGCGGTGTCCTCGGTCAGGGCCACCTCGGCGTACACCTCGTCGCCGAGCCGCCACAGGGCGGTGATCCCGTCCGCCCCGGCGCCCTCCGCCGGGACCGCGCCGGCCGGCGGCCAGGCCGCCAGGTCGAACGGCTCGGCCTGGCCGGCGGCGGCCGCGAGGACGCCGGCGGCGTGCCGCTGCCAGGGCTGGTCCGCCTCGGCCCGGTCCGCCGCCTCCGTCCGCTCCGGGCGCGCGAACACCTCGAAGGTCCGCCGGTCGTCCTCGGCCGCGCCGAGCCGGACCTGGAGCACCACCGCGCCCTGGGCGGGGAGGGCCAGCGGCGCCTCGACGACCAGCTCCTCGATCCGCTCGTACCCCAGGTGGTCCCCCGCGCGGACGGCGAGTTCGACGAAGGCGCCGCCCGGCAGCACCGGGGTGCCCAGCACGGTGTGGTGGGCGAGCCAGGGGTGCGTCTGCACGGACAGGCGGCCGGTGAACAGGTGGGCGTCCGACCCGGCCAGGGCGACCGCGGCGCCGAGCAGCGGGTGGTCGGCCGGGTCCAGGCCCACCGACGACACGTCACCGCTCGCGGCGGGCCGGGAGAGCCAGTACAGCTCGCGCTGGAAGGCGTAGGTCGGCAGCTCCACCCGCTGCGCGCCGTGCCCGGCGAAGACCGCCGACCAGTCGGGTTCGATCCCCTGGACCTGGGCCTGTGCGAGGGAGGCGACGAAGCGCCGCGCCCCGCCCTCCTCACGGCGCAGCGTGCCCGCGGTGGCGATCCCGGTGCCGGCCTCCTCGGCGATCTCCTGGAGCGCCGTCAGCAGCACCGGGTGCGGGCTGCACTCGACGAACCCGGTGAAGCCCGCGGCCAGCAGCGTCCGCGCGGCCTGCTCGAAGTCGACCGTGTCGCGGATGTTGCGGTACCAGTACGCGGTGTCCAGCTCACGGGTGTCCAGCCGTTCACCGGTCACGGTGGAGAAGAACGGGACGGCGGAGGACGTCGGTGCCACCGTCCGCAGCCCCTCCAGCATGCGCTCGCGCAGGACGTCCACCTGGGCGGAGTGGCCGGCGGTGTCGACGCCGCGGATCCGGCGGGCCTGCACCCCCTCGGCCTCCAGCGCGGCCTGCAGCTCGTCGAGGGCCCCGGGGTCGCCGGAGACGGTCACGAACCTCGGGCCGTTGACGGCGGCGATCGACAACCGGTCGGACCAGCGGGCGATGCGCTCGCGGGCCTCGTCGGCGGGCAGCGAGACGGCCGTCATACCGCCCTTCCCGGTGAGCTCCGACCACAGCAGGCTGCGCAGCGCCACGATGCGGGCCGCGTCCTCCAGCGTCAGTCCGCCGGCGACGTAGGCCGCGGCGATCTCGCCCTGGGAGTGCCCGACCACGGCCGCGGGCTCGATCCCGTACGACCGCCACACGGCCGCCAGGGACACCATCACCGCGAACAGGGTCGGCTGGATCACGTCGATGCGGTCCAGCGAGGGCGCGTCCGGCTCGTCGTGCAGCACGTCCAGCAGCGACCAGTCGATGAACGGCCGGAACGCCTCCGCGCACGCCCGCAGCTGCTCGGCGAAGACCGGCGAGTCCTGCCACAGCTCCTGCGCCATGCCGAGCCACTGCGAGCCCTGGCCGGGGAAGACGAAGGCGACCTTGCGCCGGTCGCCGGCCGTGCCCTCCACCAGGTCGGGGACGGTCGTGCCCTCGGCCAGGGCGTCGAGGCCCTGGAGGAAGCCCGCGCGGTCGTCGGCGACGATCGCGGCGCGGTGGGCGAAGGCGGTGCGGGTGGTGGCGAGGGCGTACCCGAGGTCGGCGAGCCCGGTGTCCGGGTGGGCCGCGAGGTGCTCGCGCAGCCGCTCGGCCTGGGCGCGCAGCGCCTGCTCGGTGCGGCCGGAGAGCGTCCAGGGGAGCGGGACGGGAAGGGTGTCGTCCGGCGAGGTGCTCCCGGGCGGGGCGGCGGCCTCCTGCGGGGCCTGCTCGATGATGGCGTGGGCGTTGGTGCCGCTGATCCCGAAGGAGGAGACGCCGGCCCGCCTCGGGCGCCCGGTCGACGGCCACGGCGTCGCCGCGGTCAGCAGCTCGACCGCGCCCGACTCCCAGTCCACGTGCGGGGACGGCGCGTCGACGTGCAGGGTCCGCGGCAGCAGGCCGTGGCGGATGGCCATCACCATCTTGATGACCCCGGCCACCCCGGCCGCCGCCTGGGGGTGGGCGAAGTTGGACTTCAGCGAGCCGAGCCACAGCGGCTGCCCGTCGGCCCGGTCCTGGCCGTAGGTCGCGAGCAGCGCCCCGGCCTCGATCGGGTCGCCGAGGGCGGTGCCCGTCCCGTGCGCCTCGACGGCGTCCACATCCCGGGTGGACAGGCCCGCGTCCGCGAGCGCCGCCCGGATCACCCGCTGCTGCGAGGGGCCGTGCGGGGCGGTCAGGCCGTTGCTGGCGCCGTCCTGGTTCACGGCGCTGCCGCGGACCACGGCCAGCACCTGGTGGCCGTTGCGCCGGGCGTCGGACAGCCGCTCCAGCAGGATCATGCCGGCGCCCTCGCCCCAGCCCGTGCCGTCCGCCTGCGCGGAGAAGGCCTTGCAGCGGCCGTCGGCGGAGAGCGCCTTCTGCCGGCTGAGCTCGACGAAGATGCCGGGGCTGGACATCACGGTGACACCGCCGGCCAGCGCCAGGGAGCACTCGCCCCGGCGCAGCGACTGGACGGCCAGGTGGATGGCCATCAGGGAGGCCGAGCACGCGGTGTCCACCGAGACGGCGGGGCCTTCGAGGCCGAGGGTGTAGGAGATCCGGCCGGAGATGACGCTGGTGGTGCTGCCGGTGAGCAGATAGCCCTCGTAGCCCTCGGAGGGCTCCTCCATCCGGGGCCCGTAGTCCTGGGGCATGGCGCCGACGAACACCCCGCAGCGGCTGCCCTTCAGTGAGGCGGGCCGGATGCCCGCGCGCTCCAGGGCCTCCCAGGAGGTCTCCAGCAGCAGCCGCTGCTGGGGGTCCATGGCCTGGGCCTCGCGGGGGCTGATGCCGAAGAAGGCCGGGTCGAACCAGCCCGCGTCGTGCAGGAAGCCGCCCTCCCGGGCGTAGCTCTTGCCCTGCTTGGACGGGTCGGGGTCGTACAGGTCCGCGAGGTCCCAGCCGCGCTCGGTGGGGAAGCCCGCCACGACGTCCCGGCCGGCGGCGACCACCTCCCACAGGTCCTCGGGCGTCCGCACGCCTCCCGGGAGGCGGCAGCTCATCGAGACGATCGCGATCGGGTCGTGGTCGTCGCCGTCCTCGGCGGACGGCCGGGGCGCCGAGGGGAGGGCGGCGGCGCCGCCCCGTGCGTCGAGGTCCGCGGCGGAGGTCCGGATGTGCCGGGCCAGGGCGGCGGGCGTGGGGTGGTCGAAGAGGACCGTGCCGGACAGCCGCAGTCCGGCGGCGGCGTTCAGCCGGTTGCGCAGTTCGACCGAGCCGACCGAGTCGAAGCCCAGTTCCTTGAACGCCAGGCCGGTGTCGATCGCCCCGGGGGTGGCGTGGCCGAGGACGAATGCGGCGTGCCTGCGGACGAGTTCCTCGGCGGCCTCCTGCTGCTCGGTCTCGTCGGCGAGGGCGGCGAGGCGGTCGCGCCAGGTGGACGGCTCCTCGGCACCGGTGGCGTCGAGTTCGGGGGTCGGGGTGTCGAGCCAGTAGCGGTCGCGTTGGAAGGCGTAGGTGGGGAGGTCGACGCGGTGGGCTCCGGTGAAGATCGTGTCCCAGTCGATGGTGAGGCCGGTGGTGTGGATGCGGCCGAGTGCGGTGACGGCGGAGGTTTCTTCGGGGTGGTTCTTGCGGAGGAGGGGGATGAACTCGCCGTCCTGGACGCAGGTTTGGGCCATGGTGGTGAGGACGGCGTTGGGGCCGAGTTCGATGTAGTGGGTGACACCACGGGTGTTGAGGGTGGTGATGCCGTCGTGGAAGCGGACGGCCTCGCGGACGTGGCGGACCCAGTAGTCGGGTGAGCGGACGAGTTCGGGTGAAGCCACGTCGCCGGTGACGTTGGAGACCAGCGCGGTCTTCGGCTCGTGGTATTCCAGGCCCTGGGCGATCTGGCGGAAGTCCTCCAGCATCGGTTCCATCAGAGGCGAGTGGAAGGCGTGGCTGACGCGCAGGCGGGTGGATTTCCAGCCGCCGGCTTCGACGATGGCCTGGACGGTGTCCTCGTGGCCGGAGAGGACGGTGGCGGTGGGGCCGTTGAGGGCGGCGATGGAGACGCGGTCCTCGTGACCGATCAGGTGGGGGAGTACGTCGTCTTCGGTGGCGATGACGGAGACCATGACGCCGTCGGCGGGCAGGGCCTGCATCAGGCGTCCGCGGGCTGCCACCAGGGCGCACGCGTCGTGGAGTGACCACACCCCGGCGACATGAGCGGCGGCGAGTTCGCCGACGGAGTGGCCGACGAGGAAGTCGGCTTGCACGCCCCAGGATTCGACGAGGCGGTAGAGCGCGACCTCGATCGCGAACAGCGCGGCCTGCGCGTATCCGGTGCCCTCCAGCGCGGTGGCGTCGGAGGCGATGATCTCGCGCAGCGGACGGTCGAGGTGTTCGTCGACGGCGGCGCAGACCTCGTCGAACGCGGCGGCGAACACCGGGAACGCCTCGTACAACTCCTGTCCCATGCCGAGCCGTTGTGCGCCCTGTCCGGTGAACAGGAACGCCGTCCGGCCGTCGGTCACCTGGGTGCCGGTCACGTCCTCCAGGCCGCTCAGCAGTTCCTCGCGGTCGCGCCCGACCACTACGGCGCGGTGCTCGAAGGCGGTGCGGCCCGTCGCGAGCGAGTAGCCCACGTCCACCGGCGACAGCTCCGGCGAGGCCGCCACGTACTCGCGCAGCTGCTCCACCTGGGCCCGCAGCGCGGCCGCCGTCTTTCCGGACACCACCCACGGCACCACGGAACCGCTGTCGGCCGCCTCCGAGGGCTGCGCCGCGTCCGACCAACTGGACAGCACCACATGGCAGTTGCTGCCGCCCATGCCGAAGGAGCTGACGCCCGCGATCAGCGGCCCGCCGTCGGGGCGGTTCCACGCCTCGCGCTCGGTCTGGACGCGGAGGTTCAACGCGTCGAGCGCGATGGCCGGGTTGGGCGTCTCGAAGTTGAGGCTCGGCGGGAGTTCCGCGTGGTGGAGGGAGAGGACGGCCTTCAGCAGGCCGGTGATGCCGGCCGCGCCTTCCAGGTGGCCGACGTTGGTCTTGGCGGAGCCGACCCGCAGCGGGCCGTCGGCGGGCCGGGCCGCGCCCAGCACCGCCCCGAGGGCCGCCGCCTCGACCGGGTCGCCGACCCGGGTGCCGGTGCCGTGCAGTTCCACGTACTGCACCTCGGCGGGGGCGATCCCGGAGCGCCGGTAGGCCTCGCGCAGGACCTCCTCCTGCCCGGCCTGGTCGGGCGTGGTGAGGCTGAGGCCGCCGCCGTCGTTGTTCGTCGCGGAGCCGTGGACCAGGCAGTAGACCCGGTCGCCGTCGGCGAGCGCCCGGGAGAGCGGCTTGAGGACGACGAGGGCGCCGCCCTCGCCCCGGACGTAGCCGTTGGCCCGGGCGTCGAAGGTGTGGCACCGGCCGTCGGGGGAGAGGGCGCCGAACTTCGAGGCGCCGGCGAAGCTCTCGGGCGCGAGGTTGAGGTTGACGCCGCCGGCCAGTGCGATGTGCGACTCCCCGCGCCGCAGGCTCTCGCAGGCCAGGTGGACGGCGACCAGGGACGAGGACTGGCCGGTGTCCACGACCAGGCTGGGGCCGCGCAGTCCGAGGGTGTGGGAGAGGCGGTTGGCGATGATGCCGCGCTGCAGTCCGGTCAGCGAGTGCTGGGTGAGGGCCGGCGGCCCCAGCCGGTGCTGGAGGGCCGCGTAGTCGTCGGCGACGGCGCCGACGAAGACGCCGGTGCGGCTGCCCGTCAGGGCGGCGGGGACGGTGCCCGCGTCCTCCAGCACCTCCCAGCCCAGTTCGAGTACGAGCCGCTGTTGCGGGTCCATGGCGGCGGCCTCGCGCGGCGATATCCCGAAGAAGCCCGGGTCGAACCGGTCGATCTGCCCGATGAATCCGCCCCGGCTGGTTTCCGGATCGGCTCCGGCGATCCCGGAACGTTCACCGGGAATTCCGGTAATGGCGTCGACGCCGTCACGCAGAAGTCCCCAGAATTCATCCGGATTTGTCGCGCGCGGAAGGCGGCAGGCCAATCCGACGACGGCGATCGGATCGTTGTGCATCTCGGTGTTCCCAGACATCGCGACTCGGATCGCCTCTCCACAGGAATTCAAATGCGGAAGAAAGGTCGGGCAGTTGGATCTGCCGGGAGGCTATCGCGCGAGGTAGGGGCGGGCCAGCCCCTAGTTTTCCGGCCGCGACCCCTACCGTATTTCACGTCATTTCGGGAGCGTTGCCGGAGGCCCCCGCCGCCCGATTTCCTCCGTGTGCCATCGAATGGTTGCGGCCCGAATGGCCGGTGCCGACGCATTCAAATTATCAACGCGGACGGTGGGGGAGGAGCCTGCGGAACGTTGTAGGGGTCGTACGGGGCATGACAGGGGGTCGGCCGGGCGGAATCGTATAGGAAACGTCACGATCCGTGTCCGGCCGCCCTCGTCAAGCGAATCCGGACGCCATGGGGACGCGGTCCACCGGGAAGTCGACCATGAGCTGCCGCCGCCCGCGGATGTTGAGCTTCCGGTACACCCGGGTGAGGTGCTGCTCGACCGTGCTCACCGTGATGTACAGCTCGGCCGCGATCTCGCGGTTGGTGGATCCCTGCGCCGCGAGGGCGGCGACCCGCAGCTCCGAATCGCTGAGCTTGGCGAGCGGGCCGGCCTCGCTGTCGTCCACCTGGGCGCGCTCGTGCGACTTCAGCCGGCCCGGCCGGATGGCCTCGCACAGGGCGTCGGCCCCGCACTCCTTGGCCATCTGCCAGGCCCGGTCGGTGACCGCGCCGGCCCGGCTGAAGTCGCCCTGGGCCCGGTGCGCCCGCCCCAGGTCGGCCAGGGCGCGGGCCAGTTCGAGCCGGTCGCCGGATCTCTCCAGCTCCGCCACCGCCAGGGCCAGCGTCCGGGGCCGCAGCGCGGGCTCGCTGAGGCCGGCGTGCAGCCGCAGCGCGGTGCCCCGGATACGGGAGCTGCCGATCTCCTTGAGCTGGCTCCTGATCAGGCGCTCGGCCGGCTCCCGCTCGCCGATGCGCAGCCACGCCTCCGCGACGTCCAGGTTCCAGGGCAGCAGCACGGGCTGGTCGATGTTCCACTGCTTGGCCAGCCGCTCCGCCATCAGGAACTCGCCGAGCGCGGCGTGCGCCCGTCCCGTCGCCAGGTAGTAGTGGCCCCGGGCCCGCAGGTACTTCAGCCCGTAGGTGCTGCGGAAGACGCTGTCCCGGACCGGGCGGCTGAGCTGGCGGCCAGCCGCGTTCAGCCGCCCCATGGCGGTGTAGGCGAGGATCTGGGTGGCGATCGCCCCGGCGGCGAAGACGTCGCCGACCTCCTCGGCGATCCCCTCCAGGGAGTCGGAGGCGTGCTCCACCGCCTTGTGCAGATCGCCCTGCCACAGCGAGATCTCGCTGCGGATCATGGCGAGTATGGTCCGCCAGCCGGGCGTCTGCCAGCCCTGGGCCTCGGCGGTCAGCAGCTGCCACCAGGTCTCGATCTCGGCGGAGCCGTGGTTGCCCCGGGCCAGGGCGGACAGCGCCGTGACGGCGGGCTCGAAGGTCGCCTCGGTGAGCGCCAGCAGTTGCAGCGAGCCCTCGGCCACCAGGGCGACCGGCTCGTTGCGGACCGGGCGCGCCGGGGTGGGGTCGGGCAGTGACACGGCCGGCGCGGCGGAGCTGTGCCCCGGCGTCGTCAGCGTCGAGCCGATCAGCGCGGTGTCGAGCGTCCCGGGCGGGTGCGCGCCGCCGGGGCCGTCGTGGTCGGCGCCGCCGAAGCGGTCCAGCGTCCGCCGGGCCTCCTCGACCCGGCCCAGTGCGAAGAGCAGCCGGGCCAGCGGGGCCGCGCAGGACTCGGGCAGCCGGTCGCTGCCCAGCAGGGTCAGCGGCTCGACCAGGTGCGTCTCGACCGCCGAGGGGTCCAGGCGCAACAGGACGGCCGCGAGCCTGAGCCGGATCTCGGTGCGCTGCGCCGGACCGGTGCAGGCTTCGCAGGCGAGTTCCAGGTACCGCACCGCCAGCGGCACGTCGCCGGCGAGCACCTGCTCGGCCGCGTAGCGCAGCACGTCGACGGCCCATGGCTGGAACGGGACGGTGTTGCCGGCGGCCAGCAGGTGTTCGGCCACCTTCAGGTTGCTGCCGCCGGCGCGGTGCAGCACCTCGGCCGCCCGCCGGTGCAGGGCGGCGCGGGACTGCGGCGCCATCTCGTCGAGCAGCGTCGTCTGCACCAGCGGGCGGCGCAGCGTGTAGCGGTCCATCAGCCCGACCGCGTTCAGCGCCTGGAGGCCGCGGGTCACGGTGCCGCGGCTGACGTCCAGCATGAGGCTCAGCAGGTCGGGCGAGGCGGCGCGGCCGAGCACCGACAGCCCCGTCACCAGTTCCTCGGCGATCGGGCCGGAGCGCTTGAGGATGCTGCGCACCGTGGAGATGAAGGCCTCGCCGACCAGGGGCTCGCCGGTGGTGGGGGCGTGTCCCTGGGCGGCGGCGGTGTGGTGGTCCTCCAGCAGGGCCCGGAGCAGGAGCGGGTTGCCGCCGCTGACGGCGTGCCAGGAGGGGGCCCGGCGGTGCGCCTCGGCCGTGCCGAAGGTCCTGCCGAGCGCCTCGGCCACGTCCTCGGGGCGCAGCGGGGGCAGGATGAGCCGGAGCCGGTTCGGGTGCTGGAGGAGGAGGGTGCGCAGCGTCGGGTCGCCGCACCGTTCGTGGACGGCGGACTCGGCGAGGACCAGCAGCATCGGAGCGCCGTGCATCGAGCGGGTGGCGGCCAGCAGGTGGCGCAGCGTCGGGGCGTCGACGTGCTGGACGTCGTCTACCAGGACCACCACGGGCGCGTGGGAGGCGAGCTCGTGCAGGGCCAGGCAGAAGCCCTGCTGGCCGGGCGGCGTGTCGGCCGCCGCGAGGGCGTCGGGGGCGGTGGAGGACGCGCCGGCGGGGGCCCGTACGCCCAGCGCGGCCCGCAGCGGCGCCTGCGCCGGGGCCGGCAGGGCCGGGTCGTGGAGCAGCTGGCGCAGGGCGGCCAGCGGAACGTCGCGCTCCCCGGGGTTCCCGACGATGCGGAGAACCGCCGCCCGAGTGGGCGCCAACTGTCGTGCGAATTCCGTTAAGATTGCTGTCTTTCCAAATCCAGCTGGCCCTTGGAGAACGACGACACCTGCATTGCGGGAGAGGCACCGGGAGAATTCATCCGTCAGCTTGGTGAGTTGCTCGCCTCTGCCCGTCAGCATCCCCAACACTCCGATCGTGGTCAGCTCGCCGCCAGCCGGTCCCCGTATCGCCGACGACGGTTGGGGGGATGCTACCCGAGTGATAGGGGTGGCGATCAATAGATCGACCTTCCCGGGTTTCTTCGTACACGGGAACCGGGCGTTCGGCAGCTGATGGTGAGTCACGTCCTGCTCGGCGGCGCAACGGCTTCACCGGAGGTAGGGGGGCTGTGGGCTGGGGTTAGGGGTGTACATGATCAACTTTTGCGGGATAAACCACTGGAGTGGACATGTTTTCAGCCAGTTTTTGGGGTGGCCGCCGGGGCGGCCGCGGCCCTCGTGCCGTTCGCTGCGGCGGCCGATGAACGGCGGCCGACCGTCGGGTATCAGCGATCTGCACGTTGGCTATCCGGATAACCGGGCGATTGTTGAAAATCCCACGTCCGGATTCCGGCCTTGACCGGTTGCCGGTTGCCGGTTGCCGGTTGACGGTGGCGTCGGCGGGATCCTCGCCGACGCGGAGTGGGCGCCGGGCGTTTTGCCTGCGCGGTACGCCAGGGTGATCCGGCCCCGGGGAAACCGCGCGTCGTGGACCGTGCGGGACGACCCGGTCCGGCGGTTGGCCGGGGCCTCGGCGGGCCACCCCCGCGAGCGGCGCCGCCCCGGGCGTCCGTGCGCCGTCCCGGGCCGCGTCCCGCCGCCGTCGGCGGACGCCGCGGTGAGGACGCCGACGACCGGAGTTAGGGGAGCCGGGACACCCTGGTAGGGGGGGATCGCCTCCTACGATGGCGGCCGGTGCGCCCCCCGTGATCCGGTCGGCGACTCGTTCAGCGACTCGTTCGGCGACCCCTCGGCGACTCGTTCAGCGCGGGCCCGATCCCTCCTCACCGTCTCCCATCTGTCGCAGTAGCCAGCCGCCTTGAGGTGATTGACGTGGAATCCATCCTGAGCGCCGTCCTGTCCGGCGAAGCCACCCGGCAGGACTTCGCCGCCCTGCCGCTTCCCGAGTCGTACCGGGCCGTGACGGTCCGCAAGCAGGACGCCGAGATGTTCGCCGGAATGGCGAGCCGGGACAAGGACCCGCGCAAGTCCCTCCACGTCGACCAGGTGGCCGTCCCCGAACTCGGCCCCGGCGAGGCGCTGGTCGCGGTCATGGCGAGCTCGGTGAACTACAACTCCGTCTGGAGCGCGATCTTCGAGCCGCTGCCCACCTTCGGCTTCCTGGAGCGCTACGGGCGGCACTCCCCGCTGGGCCGGCGCCACGACCTGCCGTACCACGTCATCGGCTCCGACCTGGCCGGCGTGGTGCTGCGCACCGGCCCCGGTGTCAACGCCTGGCACCCCGGTGACGAGGTCGTCGCCCACTGCCTGTCCGTCGAGCTGGAGTCCGCCGACGGCCACGGCGACACCATGCTCGACCCCGCGCAGCGGATCTGGGGCTTCGAGACCAACTTCGGCGGCCTCGCCCAGCTGGCCCTGGTGAAGTCCAACCAGCTGATGCCCAAGCCCGGGCACCTGACCTGGGAGGAGGCCGCCGCCTCCGGCCTGGTCAACTCCACCGCCTACCGCCAGTTGGTCTCGCGCAACGGCGCGGGCATGAAGCAGGGCGACAACGTGCTGATCTGGGGCGCCAGCGGCGGCCTCGGCTCCTACGCCACCCAACTCGCCCTCGCCGGCGGGGCCACCCCGATCTGCGTCGTCTCCAGCCCGCAGAAGGCCGAGATCTGCCGGGCGATGGGCGCCGAGGCGATCATCGACCGCAGCGCCGAGGGCTA
>NZ_JBHVIV010000107.1:0-7120 GCF_042799475.1 Kitasatospora sp. NPDC057692
GCGAAGGGGTGGGACCGGAGAGATCCGGTCCCACCCCTTCGCCGTCGGCGGGCCCGGCGGTCAGCAGCAGTCCTGGACGACCAGCCCGGCCGGCAGCTCCTCGCCGCCGAACACCGCCACCGTCGCCGGGTCGCCGCCGAGCGCCGCGACCGCGAGCAGCAGCGCGCCCGCCGTCCAGGTGGTGCGCTCCTCGGGCCAGATCGCGTCGTCCTCGAAGACGTACCCGGTCCAGTACGAGCCGTCCTCGTGCCGCAGGTGCTTCTGGATCCAGCGCAGGATGTCCACCGCGCGGTCGGACTCGCCGACCGCCCAGAGCGCCAGGGCCAGCTCGGCGCTCTCGCCGCCGGTGACCCAGGGGCGGTCGCTGACGCAGCGCACCCCGAGGCCGGGGACGACGAAGCGGTCCCAGCCCTCGGCGATCCGCTCCAGCGCGGCCGGACCGCGCAGCGCGGTGCCGAGCACCGGGTAGTACCAGTCCATCGAGTAGCGGTCCTTGTCGAGGAACCGCTCGGGATGGTGGGCGACGGCGTGCCGCAGCCGGCCGGCCGCGAGCTCCCAGTCGGGCTGCGGCTCCTCCAGGTAGTCGGCGACGGCCAGTCCGCAGCGCAGCGCGTGCAGGATGCTGGACGAGCCGGTGAGCAGCGCCTCGTCGGTGGCCGCGCCGTGCTCGTCCACCCGCCAGGCGATCGGGCCGCCGGGCAGCCGCTGGGCCACGATGAAGTCCAGCGCGCGCCGGACGGTCGGCCACATCCACTCCAGGAAGGCGTCGTCGCCGGTGGAGAGGTGGTGGTGCCAGACGCCGACGGCGACGTAGGCGCAGAAGTTGGTCTCCTTGGCGGCGTTGCTGACCGCGCCGTCGGCGTGCTCCGGCTGCCCGTAGGCGTAGGCGGCGTACCAGGAGCCGTCCGGGTTCTGACGCCCGGCCAGCCAGCGGTAGGCGGCCTCGGCGGCGGCGTGCTCGCCGGCCGTGTCCAGCGCCATCGCCGCCTCGGTGTGGTCCCAGGGGTCGAGGTGGTGGCCGCGGAACCACGGTATGGCGCCGTCGGGCTGCTGTTCGGCGAGGATGCTGCGGACGGTGCCGGCGGCCTGTTCGGCGTCGAGCACCCCGTCGAGCAGCAGGGCCTCCGGGACGGCGGCGGTCACTCCGCCCCGCCCGCGGCCGGGTCCGCCGCACCGCGCCCCGCACCGCGCCCCGCCCCGGGCCGGTGCGGCTTGGCGGCGTAGGCGACGAAGCTCTTGCCGATGACGGGGTTGAGCGCCCGTTCGGCGGCCTTGGTGAGGGTGCTGATGACGGGGGTGCCGACGATGTCCCAGACCAGCAGCTGGTGGTAGGCCTTGACCGGCAGCGACTTGTCGTTGTCGACGCCGACCGCGCACTTGATCCACCAGTACGGCGAGTGCAGGGCGTGCGCGTGGTGGGTGCCGTACGGCTCCAGGCCGGCGTCCTTGAGCTTGTCGAGCAGCTCGTCGCCCCGGTAGATCCGGATGTGGCCGCCCTCGACCTCGTGGTACTCGTCGGAGAGCGCCCAGCAGATCTTCTCGGGCAGCCAGCGCGGCACGGTGACGGCGAGCAGGCCGCCGGGCTTGAGGACCCGGAACATCTCGTTGAGCACGCCCTTGTCGTCCGGGATGTGCTCCATCACCTCGGAGATGATGATCTTGTCGAAGTGGTCGTCCTCGAAGGGCAGGGCCAGGGCGTTGCCCTCGATCGCGACCGCGGACGCGCCCTCGGGCGCCTCGCCCGCCTGCTCCATGGCGGCGAACCACTTCCGGACCTCGGCGATCTCCTCGGCGTTCTGGTCGAGGGCGACCACGTTGGCCCCGCGCCGGTAGCACTCGAACGCGTGCCGCCCCCCGCCGCAGCCCAGGTCGAGCACCCGGTCGCCGGGGGCGAGCGGGAAGCGCGAGAAATCAACGGTCAGCACTGCGGACTCCCATTCCTTCGGTACCCAAGGTTCCTGACGCCGAGTCAGAGAAATCGCGGGGCGCACGGTGTGCGTGCGGGGCGGGCGGGGTGGCGCGCACCACCGGAAGACGGATGCGGCCGGTCACCACCACTCGGCAGGTCACCACCACTCGGCAGGTCACCACCACTCGGCAGGTCGCCGCCTGGCCGGTCGCCGCCTGGCCGGTCACCGGGGACGCCGTCAGGCCACGTAGCGCCAGCCCGGCCCGGAGCGGGCCGCGCTCCCGGCGCCGGTGGCGATCGCGGCCCGGTAGCCCTCGACGGTCAGCTCGGCCGCGCGCGCCCAGGTGAACCGGGTCAGCACCCGCTCCCGGCCCGCCGCGCCGAGCGCCGCGCGCAGCTCCGGGTCGTCCAGCAGCCGGCCGAGAGCCGACGCGAGCGCGTCCGGGTCGCCCGGGGGCACCGCCAGACAGCTCTCCCCGTCCGGGCCGGCGACCTCGGGGATCGCCCCGCCGGTGGTGGCGACCAGCGGGGTGCCGGTGGCCATCGCCTCGGCGGCCGGCAGCGAGAAGCCCTCGTACAGCGACGGCACGCAGGCCACCTCGGCCGAGCGGTAGAGGTCCACCAGCTCCTGGTCGGTCAGGCCGTGCCGGAACTCGATGTGGCGCTCCAGCCCGAAGGCGCGCACCGCGCGGGCGATCGGCCCGTCCTCCTTCTGCGGCTTGCCGACCACGACCAGGTGCGCGTCCCGTTCGGTGCGCACCTTGGCCAGCGCCCCGACCAGGTGCACCAGGCCCTTCAGCGGGACGTCCGCGCTGGAGGTGGTGACGATCCGTCCGGGCACCCGGGCGATCGTGTCGGACGGCGACCAGAGCCGGGTGTCGGCGCCGATCGGCACCACCGAGACGGCGTGCGGCGCGGCGCCCAGGTGCTCGACGATCTCGCGCCGGGAGGTGCCGGAGACGGTGATGATGTGGTCCAGCCGGGCGGCGACCCGGCGCTGCATCCGGGTGAAGGCGTACCAGCGGCGCAGCGACAGCCGCCTGAGCCGGCTGGTGGCCGCGTCCAGCTCGACCTGGCGGTCCACGGTGATCGGGTGGTGGATCGTGGTGACCAGCGGGAAGCCGTGCCGGCCGAGGCCGAGCAGGCCGTAGCCGAGGGTCTGGTTGTCGTGCACGACGTCGTAGCGGCCGCGGTGGCCGGCCAGGTACTGGCGGGCGCGCAGTGAGAAGGTCAGCGGCTCGGGGAAGCCGCCGGTGCGCATGGTCAGGTACTCCAGGACGTCCACCGGCCCCCGGTACTCCTCGCGGGCCGGGGTGCGGAAGGGGTCGTCGGCCCGGTAGAGGTCCAGGCTGGGCAGCTCGACCAGCCGGACCGAGCCCGGCCCCTCGACCCCGTCCAGGACGGGGTAGGGCTGGGCTCCGATGACGTCCACGTGGTGGCCGAGCCGGGCCAGCTCACGGGAGAGGTGCCGTACGTATACGCCCTGGCCGCCGCAGAACGGGTCGCCGCGGTACGAGAGCAGGGCAATCCGCAGCGGCTGCGCGGTCATCGTCGGCCCTCATCTCTGCTGCTGTCTGTGCTGCCGGTCGGTAAAGTAGATCAGGTTTCAGTGGGTGTGGAGTCCACCGGTGACCATGTGAACAATGAGAGACCTCGAAGATACCGGCCCGTAGCTTCCGCTCAGGATCCAGGGCTGGTGATTCGCGCCACGCCCGGGAGCGTCCTTGCCGTCACCGTCGTCACCGCCCTCACCCCCGTCCCCGCCGGCCCTGCCGTCGCCCCCGGCGCAGCCGCCGCCGGCCCCGTCGTCCCCGGTGGGCTCGCCCGCGCCGCAGGACCCGCCGCTCACCGCCCGGCAGGCCGAACGGCGGCGGCGGATCCTGCGGACCGCGACCGCGCTGGCGGCGCGCGGCGGGTACGACGCCGTCCAGATGCGGGAGGTCGCGGAGGGCGCGCAGGTGGCCCTGGGCACGCTCTACCGGTACTTCCCGTCCAAGGTGCACCTGCTGGTCGCGGTGATGCTGGAGCAGCTGCGCGGCCTGCAGGAGCAGGTCCGACGGCACCCGCCGACCGAGCCGGAGCCGGCGCCGAGGGTCGCCGAGGCGCTCACCCGGGCGTTCCACGCGCTGCAGCGCGAACCGCTGCTGGCCGAGGCGATGGTCCGCGCGCTGTCCTTCGCCGACCGCTCGGTGAGCGCCGAGGTGGACCGGGTCTCCGCCGCCACCGGACAGCTCATCCTGGACGCCATCGGGCAGTCCGGACCGCCCACCGAGGCGCAGCGCGCCGCCGTCCGGGTGATCGAGCACACCTGGCACGCGGCGCTGGTCGCCTGGCTCTCCGGCCGCGCCTCGCTCGCCGAGGTGCGGGCCGACCTGCACACGGCGGCCCGGTTGCTCACGCTGCCCTGAGGCGGGGTCCAACTGGAACCTGTTCTCACCCGCACCGCATCCGGGCGCCGCGCCCGGCGGCTAGAGTCGACGCGCAGGACAACTCCATCCGCCCCTCCTCCGGGGAAAGCCGGTGCGAATCCGGCGCTGACCCCGCAACCGTGAGCCCGGCGCCCGTCCGCCGGGCGATTCGGAGTGCCCGGGGAGGGGGCGAGCGGCCCCGCGCGCGGCGGACCTCCGCCGGGCAACCGTCGAGGACTACGGAACGGCCCGACCGGGCCGGCACCCGCGCACCGAAAGGCACACCTCCGATCATGCTGACCGCCGCCCGCCTGGGCGCCGCCGCCCTGACCGCCGCGCTGCTCACGGGCACCGCCGCCGCCCCGGCCCTGGCCGACACCCCCGGCGCCGGCACGGCCTCCGCCGCCGCGGTCCCCGACGGCCTGTACGGCAAGGGCGACCCGACCTACGACGGCGTCTGGCGGCAGGCGCTCGCGCTGACCGCGCTGACCGCCGCCAAGGTGACCCCGGCCGACTCCGCCGTCGCCTGGCTCACCGGCCAGCAGTGCGCGGACGGCGGCTGGCCCTCGTACCGGGCCGACGCCGCGGCCGCGTGCGACCCCGCGACCGAGGACAGCAACGCGACCGCCGTCGCGGTCCAGGCCCTGGTCGCCCTCGGCGGGCACCAGGACGCCGTGGACAAGGGCGTCCAGTGGTTCAAGGCCAACCAGAACGCGGACGGCAGCTGGGCCTACAACCCGGGCAACCCGGGCGACGCCAACTCGACCGGCCTCGCCGTCAACGCGCTGATCGCCGCCAGGACCGACCCGGCGACCGTCGCCAAGGCCGGCCGGAGCGCCTTCGACGGGCTCGCCGTCTTCCAGCTGGGCTGCGCCGCCCCCGCCGAGCAGCGCGGCGGCTTCGTCTACCAGACCTCGCCGGACGGCACTCCGGCGGCGGCCAACGGCCTGGCGAGCGGTCAGGCCTCGCTCGCCGCCGCCGGCGGCCGGCTGCCGGTGGCCAACACCAACCGCACCGACGCCGCGCCCAAGGCCCTGGCCTGCCCGGAGGGCGGCGCCACGGCCGGCGCCACCGCCGGCGCCACCGCCACCGCCGTGCCGCGCGCCGACTCCGGCGAGGCGGCGGGCGCGTACCTCACCGCACAGCTCGCTGCGGGCGGCGGGCACCTGACGCTGGCCCTGCCCGGCGCCGCTCCCGCCCCCGACTACGCGGCCACCGCCTGGGCCTCGCTGGGCCTGGTGCAGGGCGGCCACCCGCAGCAGGCCGCGGGCGCCGTCGACTGGCTGGCCAAGGAGGGCGGCAGCTGGACGAAGGGCGGCACCGACGCCGCCGCCACCGCCACGCTGGTGCTGGTCGCCCAGGCCGCGCAGCGCGACCCGGCCGCGTTCGGCGGGACCGACCTGGTCAAGCAGCTGACCGCGCTCGGCCCGGCGCCCAAGGCCACCGGCGGCGCGTCCGCCCCGGCGAACTCCTCCGCGCCCGCGAAGAAGGACGACGGCGGCAGTCTCAACAAGTACTGGCCGCTCGGCATCGGCCTGCTGATCGGCGTCGGCGGCGGCCTCCTGCTGAGCCTCCAGCGCAAGCGCGGCGCGAAGCTGTGACCCACTCCGGCCGGGCCCCGCGGCCGGCCCCGCCGGACGCCGCCGTGAGTGCCGCCGTGAGTGCCGCCGGCAGTGCCGCCGCCGACGCCAGGTCCGAGGCCCGGCGGCGGGTCGCGCGGGCGGCCGTGCGGTTCGCGGCCGGGGTGATCACCGGGGTGCTGATCCTGCTCGTGCTCGGGGCGGCGCCGGCGGAGGCCGCCGGGTACCGGTACTGGTCGTTCTGGCGGTGGTCCGACGGCGGCTGGACCTACCAGCAGCAGGGGCCGGCCGTGCACGTCCCGGCGGACGGGGCGGTGGACGGCTGGCGGTTCGCCGTCAGCCCGGACGGCGGGCGGGAGGCCGCGCGGCCCGCCGCGGCCGGGGGCTTCGAGGCGATCTGCGCCGGGACGCCGGCCGAGGGCGGGCGCAAGCGGGTGGCCGTGGTCCTGGACTTCGGCTTCGCCGCGGAGGCTTCCGGCGGCGAGACCCCGCCGGCTCCGCGCACCGCGTGCGCGGTCGTCGCGCCGCGGGCGAGTTCCGCGGAGGTGCTGGCCACCGTCGCCCCGCCGCTGCGGTACGACGGGAACGGCCTGCTCTGCGCCATCGCCGGGTACCCGCGCGCCGGGTGTGCCGACCAGCTCGGCGCGGCCGGCGCGCCCGACGAGGGCGAGCGCCCCACGGAGAACGCGAGCGCCGCCCGGACGTCCCCGAGCGGGCCCGCTCTCGGGGTGGGCGCCGGGCTCGCGCTGGTCGTCGCGCTCGGCGCGGGCGCCGGCTGGCAGGCGCGCCGCCGCCGATGAGGACCACGCCGCCCGCCCCCACCCCGCGTGCGCCGCAGCCCTCACGCGCCCCGCGCCCCGTGCACACCTCACCCACCCCGTGCACCGCCCACACCCACGCTCCACGCAGACCCCTTTGCCCCGTGCACACCCCACCCGCCCCGCGCCCCACCCCCGCCCCACCCTCCACGCAGACCCCACACCCCCTGCCCGCCACGGGCCGGATTATGACGACCGGTCTACTGATTCGCCCCCACTCTGTAGACCGACCGACATATTCCACGCCTCCCCCCGCCAGCGAATAGACCGACCGGTCTACATAAACCCCGAAGCCCCGGCGCAGGAAGTCGGCCCGGCCGACTTCCTGCGCCGGACCGACCGCCCCACCCCCGGTCCCCCCCGGGCCCCCCCCCCCCGCCGCCCCCCCCCGGGCCCCCCCCGGCC
>NZ_JBHVIV010000107.1:7130-25219 GCF_042799475.1 Kitasatospora sp. NPDC057692
TTATTAAAACCCCCACCTTATGGTGGGCTGTTTCTTTTTTTTATACCACCCTGGTAAAAAAAAACCCCCCACCCCCGGGCCCTGTAGTGGGCCCGGCCCTATTACCGCCGCCGAACCGACCGCCCCACCCCTGGACCCCACCGTGCCCACACCCCGCGCCGCCCGCCGCCGGCCCCCCGCCGGCCCCCGCCACCTCCACCCCGGAGCCTGGTGGCTGTGGGCACTCGGCCTGGGCGCGGCCGCCACCCGCACCACCAACCCGCTGGTGCTGCTCCTGCTCGCCGCCGTCGCCGGCTACGTCGTCGCCGCCCGGCGCGGCGACGCCCCCTGGTCCCTCTCCTACGGCGCGTTCCTGCGCCTCGGCCTCCTCGTCCTCGGCATCCGCCTGGTCTTCGCCGTCCTCCTCGGCTCACCGGTCCCCGGCACCCACGTCCTGTTCACCCTCCCCGAAGTCCCGCTCCCCGCCTGGGCGCAGGGCGTGCGGATCGGCGGACGGGTCACCCTCGAAGGCCTGCTCGCCGCGCTCTACGACGGGCTGCGGCTGGCCACCCTGCTGGTCTGCGTCGGCGCGGCGAACGCCCTCGCCAGCCCGGCCCGCCTGCTGCGCACCCTCCCCGGCGCGCTCTACGAGGCGGGCGTCGCCGTCGTGGTCGCGATGACCTTCGCGCCGAACCTGGTCGCCGACGTGCAGCGGCTGCGCTCCGCCCGCCGCCTGCGCGGACGCACCGACCGCGGCATCGCCGCCGTGCTCAGCGTCGGACTGCCCGTCCTGGAGGGCGCGCTGGAGCGCTCGGTGGCGCTCGCCGCCGCGATGGACACCCGCGGGTTCGGGCGCACCGCCGCGGTCCCCCGCCGGATCGCCGCGCTCACCGCCGCCCTCACCCTGGCCGGGCTGCTCGGCATCTGCCTGGCCGCGTACGGGCTGCTGACGGCGGGCGGCAGCGGGTGGGCGGTGCCGGTGCTGGTGATCGGCCTGGCCGCCGCCTTCGCCGGGCTCCTGCTCGGCGGCCGGCGCTCCGTCCGGACCCGCTACCGGCCCGACCCCTGGGCGCTGCCCGAGTGGCTCACCGCCGGGTCGGGGATCGCGGTCGCCGCGTCGACGGCCTGGCTCGCCGCGCTCGACCCGGCGGCCTTCGCCCCCACCGTCGTCCCGCCGACCGCCCCCGTCCTCCCGGTCGCCGCCGCGGCGGCGGTCCTCCTCGGCCTGGTCCCCGCCTTCGCGGCCCCGCCCCCGCCGTCCACCACCGCGGACCCCCGCCCCTCACCCGCCCCGAGCCCTCCGACCTCCCTCGCCGCCCCGACCACCCCGGCGCACCCGACCACCCCGGCCCACCCGACCGCCCCGACCGAGCCCCGGAGGACCTCGTGATCACCTTCGAACAGGTCGGCGTCCAGTACGCCGACGCCGCGGCCCCCGCGCTCAGCGGCGTCGACCTGACGATCCCCGAGGGCGAACTCTGCCTGCTCGTCGGCCCGTCGGGCTCCGGCAAGTCCACCCTGCTGGGCACGGTGAGCGGCCTCGTCCCGCACTTCACCGGCGGCGTGCTGCACGGCCGGGTCACCGTCGCCGGGCGCGACACCCGCGAGCACCGCCCGCGCGACCTCGCCGACCTGGTCGGCACGGTCGGCCAGGACCCGCGCGCGCACTTCGTCACCGACACCGTCGAGGACGAACTCGCCTACGGCATGGAGTCGTTGGGCCTGCCCCCGGACGTGATGCGGCGCCGCGTCGAGGAGACCCTCGACCTGCTCGGCCTGGCCGACCTGCGCCGCCGCGCGCTCACCTCGCTCTCCGGCGGCCAGCAGCAGCGGGTCGCGATCGGCTCGGTGCTCACCGTCCACCCGCGCGTGCTGGTGCTGGACGAGCCCACCTCCGCGCTCGACCCGGGCGCCGCCGAGGAGGTGCTGGCCGTGCTCCAGCGGCTGGTCCACGACCTCGGCACCACCGTGCTGATGGCGGAGCACCGGCTGGAGCGAGTGGTCCAGTACGCCGACCAGGTCCTGCTGCTGACCCCCGGCGCGCCGCCCGTCCTCGGCGAGCCGGCCGAGGTGATGGCCCACTCACCGGTGCACCCGCCGGTGGTCGGGCTCGGCCGACTGGCCGGCTGGCGCCCGCTGCCGCTCACCGTCCGCGACGCCCGCCGCCGGGCCGCCGGGCTGCGCACCCGGCTGGACGGCCACCGTCCGCCCGCCCCGTCCGCCTCCTCCGCCGCGGACCGCCGCGCGCCGCTCGCCACCGCCTCCCGCCTGGTGGTCCACCGCGGCCCCGTCCCCGCCCTGCGCGGGGTCGACCTCACCCTCCACCCGGGCGAGGTCACCGCCCTCATGGGCCGCAACGGCGCCGGCAAGTCCACCCTGCTCGGCACCCTGGTCGGCCTGCACGCACCCGCCGCCGGCTCGGTCACCGTCGGCGGCCGCACCCCGCACCGCACCCGGCCCGCCGAACTGATCCGCCGGGTCGGCCTCGTCCCGCAGGACCCGCGCGACCTGCTCTACGGGGAGAGCGTCACCGCCGAGTGCACCTCCGCCGACCGCGACGCGGGCGCCGCGCCCGGCACCTGCCGCGCCCTGGTCGAACGGCTGCTGCCCGGCCTCGCCGACACCGCCCACCCGCGCGACCTCTCCGAGGGCCAGCGTCTCACCCTCGCCCTGGCGGTGGTGCTCACCGCCCGCCCGCCGCTGATCCTGCTCGACGAGCCCACCCGGGGCCTCGACTACGCGGCCAAGGCCCGGCTGGTGGAGATCCTGCGCGACCTCGCCGCCGAGGGCCACGCCGTCCTGCTGGCCACCCACGACGTCGAGCTGGCGGCCGAACTCTCCCACCGCACGGCCGTCCTGGCCGACGGCGAGATCGTCGCGGACGGGCCGACGCCCGAGGTGGTGCTCGGCTCCCCGGCCTTCGCCCCGCAGGTCGCCAAGATCCTCGCCCCGGGCCCCTGGCTCACCGTCCACCAGGTCGCCGACGCCCTCGCCCTCGCCGAGGCCGCCGAGTGAACCCGCCCCACGCCCCGCTGGCCCGCCCCGTCCCGCTCGGCCGCCGCTCGGTCCTCGCCCTCGCCCTGGTCTCGCTGGTCGGTGTGGCGGGCTTCGGCTGGCCGCTGCTCGCCGCCACGGACTCCGCCCTGGTGGGCCATTCCGCCGACGCCCCCTGGCTGTTCGCCCTGCTCCTCCCGCTCCTGCTCGCCGTCCTCGTCGCCCAGATCTCCGAGGGCCGCGCGGCGGGCGGCGACGCGCCGGGTCTGGACGCCAAGTCGGTGGCCCTGCTCGGCGTGCTGGCCGCCGCCGGCGCCGCCCTGCGCCCGCTCGGCGCGGGCACCGCCGGGCTGGAGCCGATGTTCTTCCTGATGGTGCTGGCCGGCCGGGTGCTCGGACCGGGCTTCGGCTTCGTGCTCGGCGCGCTGTCGATGTTCGCCTCCGCGCTGCTGACCGGCGGCGTCGGGCCCTGGCTGCCGTTCCAGATGCTCGCCATGGGCTGGGTGAGCTTCGGCGCCGGTCTCCTCCCCGGCCCGGCCCGTCTGCGCGGCCGCCGCGAACTCGCCGTCCTCGCCGTCTACGGAGCCACGGCCTCCCTCCTCTACGGCGTGATCATGAACCTCCAGGGCTGGCCCTACATCGCGGGCCTGGCGAGCTCGATCTCCTTCGTCCCGGGCGACCCGCTCCCCGACAACCTGGTCCGTTTCGCCGCCTACTGCCTCACCACCTCGCTCGGCTGGGACCTCCCGCGCGCCGCCCTCACCGTCGTCCTCTGCCTCACCCTCGGCACCCCCGTCCTGCGGGCCCTGCGCCGCGCCACCCGCCGCGCCGCCTTCGCCGCCCCGGTCGCCTTCCGCCCGCCGGCTCACCCGGCCGGCAGCGCCCCGCCGCCCGAAGGGGTGAACCACACCGCCCGGCCGTGACGGGCGGCCCCCACACCACCGGGACCTCCACGAAGATGCTCGACCGCAGCCCCCGAGGAAGTGGAGTCGAGCCCATGCACCCCCTCAAGCGACGCCTCGCCCGCACGGCCACCGTCGCCACCACGGCGCTGGCCCTCGCCGGCGCCTTCGCCCAACCAGCCGCCGCCGTCACCTTCATCGGCCGAGACGTGCCGAGCACCGTCACGATCGCCCCGGGCGAGAGCGCCGCCGTCCCGTGGACGTACCAGAACACCGGCGGCGCGGGCAGCCTTCCCGCCTCCGGCATGACCGCCGTCTTCACCGCCCCGGGCAGCACCGTCTTCGCCCCGCAGACCACCGTGCCCACGCAGTACAGCGGCGACGGCTCGGCCTGGGGCACCAACAACGTCGGTCTGCGCAACTGCGCCCTCAGCAACGGGAACCGGACCCTCACCTGCGAGGGCTACGGCCGCAACGGGGGCAACAGCGGCTGGCCGTCCAACGGCTACTTTCGTTTCTCCCCGCAGGTCACCGTGGACACCGGCGCCCCCGCCGACACCGTCCTCCCGCGCGGCAACGGCAGCTTCCGGTACACCAACCCGGGCAGCGCCACCGAGTACACGATCACCGACGGCACCCTGACCGTCGCCACCCCGCCCCGACCGCCGTCCGGCATGTGCCTGGACGTCGGCAACACCCGGGTCAACGCGGACAACGTCCGCATCTGGCAGTGCCTGGACCACGCCAACCAGCGCTTCGTCATCGACGACGGCCGGATCAAGGTCGCCGACACCGTCGGCACCGGCGGTCCCGAGATGTGCCTCGACGCCGACAACACCGGCACCAACGGCGACAACGTCCGTATCTGGGCCTGCGAGTACTCCCAGGCCGCCGACGCCAACCAGGCCTGGCTGCTGCGCCGGGGGTTGGTGGTCCTGGAATCGACGGTCGGCTCCGCCCGGGAGATGTGCCTGGACGTCGGCGGTACGCGCGACAACGGCGACAACGTGTTCCTGTACGCGTGCGGCGCCGCCAACCCCAACCAGAGGTTCCTGGTCGAGAACGGCTACTTCAAGGTCCGCGACACCGTCTGATCCGCTACGCAACCGGCGCACGACTCCCCCGCCCCGGCGACGGGACGGCCGCACATGCCGTCCCGTCCCGGGCACTCATGACGCCTCGGGCGCGGCACCGCCACCGCACCCTTGGTCCACGGAACGGGCGGCACTTTCGTCAAGCGCCCGCCGAGGACGGCCGCGACGCTGTGGGTCAGCTTTCCCGGCAGCGGCGCGGCCAGGATGCCCAGCAGCGCGTCCGCCGACCAGCCGCCCGCCAACAGGCCCTCCACCCGCGACGCCTGGTCCACCAGGGGCTTGCCCGCCAGGGCGAGCTTCGGATCACGTCGGCCGAGTTCGAGCAGCAGGCCCAGCCCCTCCGTCATGCGAGGCGCTGCCTTCGCCGGAAGGACGGAAGGTTCCTTGCGCCCCACCGTCCTTACCCTCAAGGAGGGGCTTCCCGCCTTCCCGACGCCGGGCACCCCGGCGGCCGGAGACGCGGGAAGCGGCGGCAGCGTGTGAACCGCCTTGTCCGCAACGGGAACTTCATGCACGGAGACCACCGTCCTGACCCGCCCGGTCAAGGGGTCGCGCACGGTCCGCCGCACGTAATGGCCGGCCGCCTCCAGCTCCCGCAGCGCGCGGGCGACCGTCGCGCGTCCCTCGACACTCTTTGCCGCCAGAGTCCGTACGTCCTCACGGGCTCCGTCCGGCAGGCTGAGCAGATAGACCAGCAGTCCTCGGGCAGCCCAGGAGAGCGCGTGCTTTCGCACGACATGCCCGTTGTCCAGGATCGTGTACCCGGGTGCGTGGTCGGGGATACGATGAATCCGCATCGTGGAGTCCTTTTCACTCCTGGTGCCAATCCCCGGGGTGTTGGCGCACCGCCGGGGCTTTTCATGTCGGCATCACGGTAAGCACGGCCACCGACCCCCCGGCCCTGAATCAGCCGATCTCCCCTCCGGATCACCCGTATTGGGGGCGCGCAGGCGCACACCCCAGCGCGACACACAGCGACGCACCCCGGTCCGACCCGAGGCCGGCCATCCTGGTCACGGAGTACCGGGGCCCCCGGCGGCAGGCACGTTCAACCCGCATCAGACGACACCGAACTCGCCCGCCTGAACGGCACCGACGAACGCCCGCCACGCGCCGGAAGAGAAGACCAACGCTGCACCCACGGGGTCCTTGGAGTCACGGACGGGGACGACACCGGGCAGACCGTCCGCCACCTCGATGCACTCGCCGCCGTTGCTGCTGTGTGAGCTCTTCCGCCAGGTGACGCCACTCAGGTCGTCCATGCTCAAAGCCCTTCCGCACGTCTCCGATGAACTCAATACCAGCGAGACCCCACCACCCCGGTCAAGGGGCAGCGGGGCCTCGGTGGTCGGCGCGTTCAACACGCCGCATCAGACGGTGCCGAACTCGCCTGCCCGAACAGCGCCAACGAACGCGCACCACGCGTCAGCCGGGAAGATCAGCGCGGGACCGGACGGGTCCTTGGAGTCACGGACCGGGACGGTACCGGGAAAGTCGGCCGCCACCTCTACGCAGGAACCGCCGTTACTGCTGTGGGAGGACTTGAACCAGGTAGCAACGGATAGATCTGGAGTGGTCATGGGGACAGCTCCTCTCGGGCCTTGCAGATGAGTTCGAGTGATGCGGCTCGGGAGAGTGCATCCACCTGCACCTGATCGTAGGCCTTCTCCCACGTTCTGACAGTCTCGTCATTTCGCACAACGTAGCCCTGCTCAGCGGATTCGGTGTACCCGACCACCGAGCGGTCAGAGAACTGCAACAGGGTCACGAACGCCCTGAACGGCGCATGTTCGGCCATGCTGAACGGTGCCACCTGCAAGAGGACGTAAGGCCTTGCGGCGAGCAACACCAGGTGGTCGAGCTGCGCACGCATGGTGGCCGGACCGCCTACGGGGCGACGGATGCCGCTCTCGTCTATCACTGCTTGAATGCGCGGCGGGTCCGGGCGTCGGTGAAGCAACTGGCGCTTGGCGAGGAACTTCTTTCGGGCCTCGGACTCGTCGGGCGTGGTACTGCCTGATGCGACGGCCGCAGTCTCAAGCGCAGCGGTGTACGCAGGCGTCTGGAACAGACCTGGGATGAGATTGGGCTCGAACACCCTGATCCCAACCGCACGAGCCTCCTGCGCAGCGTGCTCCGGAAAGCCCTCAAGAAAGCCCCTCCGCCGAAGCCCGAGCCACATCAGCTGCATGGTCTGTCCGGTGTCGAGGGCCTTGTCTGCCAGCTCCGCGAACCGGAACGAAGTGGATTTGGAGCCTGTTTCTACGGCAGAGATGTAGCTGTCCGACATCCCCATCTCATCGGCCAGCCGCTGCTGCGACCACCCCTTTGCCTCCCGTGAGCTGCGGAGCTGCGCACCGAACGCCGCGCGAGGGGATGACGAAGGATCAAGTTCTCTGCGGTTCAAGTGATCACCCATCTCCACTTCAAGCCAGAACAAGTTGAACGGATGCTGAGTGTAGGTCCAGAGTGTGTGCCCTCGGTAGCCGATCGACTACGGAAGGGAGCGGCCATGGCTGCACACCCGAGAGAACCCGCCAGAGGCAAGGCCTACGCGCCCAAGCTTCACGAGCCGGTTCGGGACATGGACAGCGGCAAGGTCGGCGCCTACATGGGCACCGAAGGCGGCCTGGTCCACCTGCGTCGGCCCGAGGGCGGCTGCGAGTGGACGGTCAAGCCCACCCGGATCGAACCGATCACGGAGCCCACGAGCACCGCAGCGTAACCGAACTGCCCGACCCCCAAGACTCCCGCCCCGCACCGCCCCCAACACCCGGCGCGAGGGCGGGCACCAACCCCCAACGAACCCCCTGAAAGGGCGGCGTTGGGGATGCACCCGGCAGTCACCTTCCGACGTGACGCACCACGCCGGGTGGTGGCTCCGCCTGCTCCGGTCCCGTGGGGCAGGCGGAGCCCACAAACCCCGCCCCGTGTTCATCCACCCTCCCCGACACGGGGCGGGGCACCCCACACCTCCCCCTCCCCGGAGCCCCGTCATGGCACATTCCGTTCGCCTCGATGCCGACGTCCTGGTCCTCAACTCGACAGGCACATCCATCCTCCTGATCCACCCGACCTACCGTCCCGACTGGGTCCTGCCCGGCGGCGGGATCCGCCCCGGCGAGTCCGTGGCCGTTGCCGCGAGACGTGAACTGCGCGAAAAGCTGGGGCTGAACAGGCTGATCACCCACGGCCTGACCGTCGACCAGGTTCCGGCCGACCCCGACACGGGAACCCCCAAGAACCTGACCGTCGTGTGCGACGGCGGGACCGTGGGCATCGGAACCGCACTGGCACCGCCCATCGAGTCCGCGCGGGAGATCCGCGCCGTGGAATGGGTGCCGCTGGACGCCCTGTCCGACCACTGCGAGCCGTTCATGCAGCGCCGGATCCGGGTCGCCGTAGCCGCGGTCATGCACGGCACCCGGATCCCCCTCCTCTACCGGGGCGAGCCGGCGACCCCCGCCGCGTGACGTGCGGCACTCCGAACCGATCACCCCGCTCCCCTACGCCCACATCGAAAACACCCTCTGGACAAGGGACTTCGACTCCCGCACCAGCGACTGCCAGTGCCCTTGGCGGGACTACCGCGGATGTGTCGACGACCTCCCCCTGCCGCCCCGCCTCGGCCTGTACATCCACCCCGACGGACGGCGCGGCAGCTTCGTCCGACGCTGGCGCCGACACGACCCGGACACGCTGGCCATCGTCCAGACGGCCGTGGTGTTCCGGCACCACAACGCCGACGGCTCGGTCGTCGAGTGGTCGTTGAAGTGCGCACGGTTGGGACCTGCCGCATAGTCCCACCGATCCCGATTGGACCCTGCGTTGTCCTTCCTCTCCGGCCCCGGCCGACTCACCATGCCCTGGTCCGCCGAGTACTTCTTCCGGGGACAGCCCGGACTCCCCGGCACCTCCGACCTCCCCGGCCTCGGACTTCCCGACGTACGCGGATGGACGACCGCCGAGAACTTCCCCCGACTCGCCGTTCAGGTCCTCACGGTCGCCGCACGCCGATGGTGGTCGCCCGACGTGCCACCTGCGGTGATGGAGTTCGGGGAGTCCCTACTCCTCGGCGCGCAGCAGGTGGCCGAGCGCGAGGGGCAGTGGCACTACGAACCGTCCGACCGGCAGGACTGGGCGGAGGTGACCGTGACCTACCACCCGGTCGGCGAACCCCCGCCGGAGCCGAGGCAACCACTGCCCCGTTGACCCGTGCACGCGGGGGCCGGCCACGCCCGGACCGCCACGGTACGGGCTTGCACCACCCGCCGCCTCAGCCACGGGGGCGGCCCATTGAACAAGGAAGACACTGTGCGAACCGCGATGGACCCGAGGACCGACCCGGACGAGAGCCCGGACGACGGCAAGGGCGGCAACCCCCTGCCCGGCGACTCCGACGACGGACGGAGGTACGGGACCTGACTCACTAACCTTGAACGACCGACCCCGCCGGACCCCCGGTCTCGACCACCAGACGGTCCGGCAGCCCGCCTGATGGGACCTCAGACAGTGACGCACTGGCACGCGTATGGTTGGAACGGCCGCGATCGGGCCGAGAGCAAGTCGCGTGACGACGAGCTGCCCCCGATGGAAGTCAAGTACTGGCTCCGCAAGTCACCCCGCCTGATCCGGGCAACTCTCAAGACCGTGGACGAGGCCGTCGACTGGATGGCCGGCGAGCTGGCGCAGCACCCCTACCCGGAGTCGTACGGCAGCAGCGACGACGCGCGCCTCCGGTTCGTCCGCGACACGCTCTCCCTGACCGCCGGGAACGACGTCGTCTGGGGCTGGTACCCGAACGCCTCGCAGTACATCTCCCGAGCACTCATCGCATGCCCCCGAACGGCCGACGGGATCCCCTGCCCGCAGGGCCTCTGAGGACAGTCCCGCAACGTCGTGCCGGACAACCGGAGAGTCGTTGTTCCCAAGTAATGGAGTGCCTGGTGCGAGTGGGTCCCGTTACAGTTCCGGCGTTGAGGCTCTTGACGTGGGGGACGAAGCGGTGACGGAACCGGCAGGATCTTGGGGCGGTAGCGGGCAGACGGCCCAGGAGGCGATCCCGCGCGGGGGACAGCAGCAGGCCTCGACCGGCCGCGGTGGCTTCGACACCCCGAAACGCGGCAAGGGGCTCCGGCCGCTGCTGGTCGGGGTGATCATTGCGGGCCTCGCCGGGGCGGCGTTCTACGTCTTCGACTCCTCGGCCGACAAGGTCGAGGTCGGTGACTGCCTGCGCCTCCCCGACTCGATCGCGGGCTTCCGGAACGCCGAAAAGGTCGCGTGCGACGACTCGCCCACTACCGTCAAGGTCGTCGCGAAGGTCGACACGTCCAGCGGTGGCCCGTGCGACGGCGTCAGCTCCGAGACCTCGAACGCAACGCTCCTCGGGATCTACCGCGAGGCCGACGACGCCGGTCTGTGCCTCGTGGTTCCGAGGTAGTGCCCGGGCGACCGCCAGACCTGGACGAGTGGTTTTCGATGTCGGTCAGTGGTCGTAGGCGATCAGTGAGCGGGTGACGGGTCGGCCGGTGGTGCGGTTGTGCCGGATCGCGCAGGCCATCGCAAGGATCACCACCGCGGAGCTACTCGTCCTAGTAATCGCCGGAGCACGTGTAGAGGCGCTGCTGCATCGCGGCCTCCAGGCTGGCGATCCTCCGGGCGAAGGAGGCGGCATCGCAGGTGCGCAGGTCGTGGTCGGCCGGCAGGGTGGCCTTCAGTACCCGGGCTCCCGTCCCGGTGACGGTGCGTAGCGGCAGACGCGATACGCGGTTGATCCACAGGGCGGCCGTGAAAGGCAGCAGGAAGGCCACCAGCAGGAACACCGCCAGCGGGACGGGCCGGAGCCCCGGGTACACGCGCATCCACCCCCCGGCGGCCATGAACGCGACGACCACCGCGCCGATCAGCACCGACGTCAGCCGGTTCACCCGCCGTACGCGCTCCACCAGTTCCTTGTCGTCGGCCAGGCCCAGCGCCACGAGCCGGGCGCGCAGGGCCTTCGCCTCCGGGGACCCGTCCACCGCCTGGCGCAGCGTCGCGATATCACCGGCGCGCGCGGACCCGAGCGAGCGCACGGCCACCGCCTCGAATTCCCCTCCGGCACCGCCCCCCGCTCCCGCACCGGTACCGGCCGCGGCGGGCGTGGTCAGCGTGACGTCACCGGAGCGGGCGGCGGCCAGTCGGCCGCCCTCGTACATCTCCGTCAGAGTCAGCGCCCCCAGGCTCCCCGTCAGGCAGGCGAGTTCGGTCCGTGTCAGGTCGAACTCCTCACCCGCCGCGAGTTGTTCGGTCCGGCGCAGCTCCCGCAGCGCGCCGTGGCAGCGCACAGCGACCGCGGCCACCGCCGCCGACACCCCCAGCAGGAGCAGCAGGAGCACCCACATGACGCCCCCTCTCCCCGTCGGGCCAGCCCCAGTGTGCGGCTCTCGAGGATCGCCGATCAAGTGACAAGTACACTACTCGGAACGGGATTTGGCCTTGGGATGCCCTGGGGCGACAGCCCTCTTCTGCGTCAGCTCCGCTGCTCTGCCCACCGGCCTCGACAGACGGGCTCCACGCCCATGGCTGAACAGCGCCGGCACGGCCAGGGAAGGTCGAATCCGCCCGTCATCACAAGATGGCGGGCGGATTCGTACAACCCCTGCGCGGACGCAGGCGTGCGATGTCACCGCGCGACAAAGCCGATGGACACCGCATTGCTGGTATTCGACTGGGTGACCTCATCCCTCGTCGTGGCATCCGAGAGGGCGATCGTCCCCTTACTCGGCGTATCCAGACCGTCAGGGCATACCGAGTCGGCCGCCCTGCCGACGTCCACCCCGGTCGCGGCCACGGTCAGGCTGTGCTTGTTGTTCTCGTCCGTGAACACCGCCCAGCGCGCCAGGCCGAGTTCACTGCCCTGCAGATGAACCGGTCCGCCCGCCTCGACCTGGGGCGGGTAAACGGCGGTAATATGCATGCTCATTCCGCCTCGCCTCCTCTTCTCTCACGTGTGCCGTCTGTCGGAATTTCCCAGTGGAGCAATTCCTGAATCCAGTCTAAAATCCCACCGATGGCCAGGCAACCCCGCTCGACCGGGGAATCACGGTTTCGCGCAAATTTACCAGAACACCACCTCCAGTATGATTCGTTGACGAATCCTTGATAAAGTTCCCCTTGTCAGGATGTGGGCGCTGCACTCCCCTTTGTGAACGGCCCGGGAGAAACCCGACCCGGCGGGACGCGCGATTCCCCTACGGATTCTCGAACACGATGCCCAGACTGTTGCTCGTGTTGCCCGGCGCGATCTCGTCCTGAGTATCGGCGGTGGAGAGCCAGACCCGTCCGCACCCGTTGGCCAGCCCTGGGGGGCGCCTCGACTTCGCCAGGTAGCCGACATCGCTGCCCTTGGCATCCGTGATGACCGTCCTGCCATTTTCGTCCGCGAACACCGCCCAGCGCACCAGGCCGAGATTGCTGCCCTCGAAAGTGACCGGCCCTCCTTCCTCCACGTCCTGGGGGTCGACTTTGTCGATGTGGGGAACGAGGAGCTTGACGTGAATGGTCACGTCTCCGGACCCGTAGGTCTCCGGAGGGCAGTTCGGCGGGCTCTTGATGGCCAGCCGCACCCTGGGATCGCCGGAAGCGAGTCCACTACCGACGCGGACGGCGACATCGAGTTCGATCCGGTCCCCGCTGTCGTAGACGTCAAGATGGGCGCCCGCGCACCTCAGGGTGGAATCCCCCGGCGACCGCTCGCCCCGGAAGGTCCCCGGCCGGCCTCCGTTCCGGCTGAACCCCACGACGTCCTCCTCGAACGTCAGCCCCGGATCGGCGGTGAGGACGAGGTCCGCGCCCGCGACCCCCTCCCGCCTGTCGACCACCCGGAACGCGGCGGTGACCACGGAACCCGGGTCGGCCGGGACGTCCTCGGCCGTCACGTCCAGCCGGCCGCCGCTGCCTCCGGTCTCCACACTACTCACCAGCCCAGCACGGTCACCCAGACCTCCCCGGCCGACGGATAGCCGCCGATCTGGGGATCGAATGCCCATTCACACGTCACCAGGACCGCACCCTTCTGGGCGTCCTCAAGGCCGGCCTCCGCCTTCACATGGATCCTTCCGATCTGCTGGTACTGGGCATCGGTGTAGTGCCCGGAGTAGCCGGACACAAAGGCGACCACCCTGTTGACACACTGCTCGAACGAGAATGACCACGTCTGGGTCCTGACGGATGCCTCGCTGGACCGCGAAAATTCAAAATGATGCTGCTCGACCTGAATACTCGGCGCCACACCCACTCCGACCACCGCCTTCTCTTCCCGTTACATCCCACCCGTCTCGGCGATGACCAGGATCCGCGCCGAGGCCTGGAAGTTGTAGTCGGGTCCGGCGTCCCGCGGGCGCAGCAGGAATGTCACCTGAACCGCAGCGGTATTACCGGTCAGCTTCCCCACGGAGCAATCGACGCGCTCCTTCCCGTAGGGGGCTTCGCCGGGATTGTACGGCCCTCTCAGGAATTCAAGGGAGAATGCTTGGACAGCGGCTTCGGCATTCTTTACGGGGTGACTGAAAGTGGCAGTCCCATTCCATATCAGCGGCTCCGTGCTACGGCCGTGCTCGTACGGGACCGCATCGACGACTGTGAATTCTATTCCCATGGTCCACCCTCCAGACTCACAAGACTTGTCACTGCCGATTCGCCGCAGCTCGTCGCCGACGCCAGGGGACGCCGACCGCCGACCGGTCAGCCCGCTACGGCCGACTCGCCCCCGTTCGGCATAGCCGTCGCCCTCTTCACCCTCGTCATGCTTTCGGCGCCGCCGGAGTCCGGAGCGAGGGGGCCGGCCCGGCCGGCTGACGGTTCGTACACTTCCCAGTGCACACCACCTCATCCACGATCGCAATCCGAAGCGATATGACTACCCGAGGTGACCGGCCTGCGGGCTCAACTCGACGACGGGTCCTCGGCCCGCGCGGACGTCCGTTCGATCGTGGGCCGGCCGGTGACCGCCCACGGCCCCGGGCGGGCTGCCCGGGTCAAGGCACCGGGCCGTTGCGGTGGTATTCGGCGGCCGGGGTTACCCGCACGACGGAGCGCGGGCATGCGTGCGGGGCGGCCGTGACCGAGTCGGCCGTGAAGCCCCCGGGTGAGGGCGCCCCGGCACCCTCACCCGGACGACGGAAGGAAGAGTCCTCCGATGACCACGGACACCACGACGGCCGAAGCGCCCGCCGGCGACGTCGCCACCCGACGGGAGGAGGCCCGCACCCGACTCCTCGACCAACTCCTGGGCCGCGACGGACAAGCAGCGCTGAGCCCGGACGGCCTCCGGGTCGCTGACCCCACCTTCACCGGCCACGGCTGCCCGCTGCGCCTGGACCTGGGCGACGGCACCCGCCCCGCGGAGCCGCACACCCCGGTCGCGTTCCGGGACACGGTGGTGGAGACCGGCACCTACACGTGGCTGTTCCCCGCGCTGCACGGGTACGTGCCCGGCGACGATCTGATCGAGGAACTCGGCGCACCCGGCGGCCAGATGGACCTCAACCCCCCGCTCCCGTTCGACAAGAGGCAGTGCGCCGAGCTCGGCGAGAAGATCGACGACAAGTACCTGGCGAAGCCGCCGACGCCGTCGACGGACCCGGCCAAGGCCGGCATCCCGGCGGGCTACACCTACCTCGGCCAGTTCCTCGACCACAACATCACCTTCCAGGCCGACGTGACCTTCGACAGCAACACCATCGGGGACACGACGAACTTCCGCAGCGCCAGGGTCGACCTCTCCCACGTCTACGGACTCGGCCCCAAGACCCAGTCGTTCGCGTTCTACGACAACCTCGACATCGGAAAGTTCTGGATCGACCCGAACCGCGACTACGACGTGCCCCGCAACCCCCAGGGCGTCCCGGTCATCGCTGACCCGCGCAACGACAACACCATCATCTCGATCCAGATCCACCACGCCTTCATGCTGTTCCACAACGCCGTGGTCGACATGCTGAAGGGCTCGGTCCCGGACGTCGCGCTCTTCGACACGGCCAAGCGACAGGTCGTCTGGCACTACCAGTGGATGATCCTCAACGACTGGCTTCCCAGGATCGTGAAGGACTCGGTGTACGCGAAGGTCAAGGCCGCGGCCGAGAACAAGGAATCCCCCTTCCTCCTCTTCAATCCCCCGCAGGACAAGCCGGTCGTACTGCCCCTCGAATTCACCACCGCCGCCTACCGGCTGCACTCGCTGCCGGTCGAGGAGTACCGCCTCAACAACGCCACGACCGGCCACCTCTTCAACTTCCGCAGACCGTTCTCCCCGCTGCGCACCGAACAGGTCATCGACTGGCACCAGTTCTTCGCGATCCCTGGGGGCGCGCGGCAACCCCAGTACGCGAAGAGGTTCGACAGGAAGATCATCCACGCCTTCCTCCAGATGCCGCCCCCGATCGACAGCCCCCTGACGTGGCTGGAGGACTCCACGGAGAAGGAAGGGCTCCCGGACGGAAACCCGTACCGGGGCCAGCTCTACTCGCCACTGCTCTCCATCGCCATCCGGAACCTGCGCCGCGCGAACTCCTTCGTCCGCGGGGACGGCACCAAGGGGCTGTCCTCCGGGGAGGACCTCGCCAAGGAGGTGTACGCGAAGTACGGTTCGGGCCACGATCCTTACACGCCGAAGGACTTCGGGCTGAAGGACTTCGACCATGTACCGCCCTGGTACTACGTCCTGGGCGAGGGCGCGCTCGAAGAGAAGTCGGCCGTGGGCAGCCTCAAGCTCGGCACCCTGGGCAGCGCCATCGTCGGCGAGGTGATCGCCGCACTGATCAAGGCCGACCCGGGCTCGTACCTCAGCCACAACAGCAAGAACTCGGCACCCCCGTGGCAGCCGACGCTCGGCAAGGACCCCGGCACGTTCTACATGGCGGACCTCGTGCGCATCGCCGGACTCGTGTGACGACGGGCCGGCGGCCGGGCCCGCCGGCCCGGGCCGCCGGGAAGGTCCTCAGGTCGAAGGTGCTCGTGGTCGAAGGTGCTCGTGGTCGGCTGCGAGGAACCGCAGCACGGCCAGGACGCGGCGGTGGTCCACGTCGACCACGGGCAGGTCGAGCTTGGCGAAGATGTTGTTGATGTGCTTCGCCACCGCGCTCTCGCCGACCACCAGCGTCTGTGCGATGCCGGTATTGGAGCGCCCCTCGGCCATCAGGCCGAGCACCTCCCGTTCGCGGGGGGTCAGCCGGGCGAGCGGGTCGCTGTCGCGCCGCAGCAGCAACTGGGCGACGACCTGCGGGTCCAGAGCCGTGCCCCCGTCCGCCACCCGCCGCACCGCCGCCACGAAGTCGGTGACATCGGCAACGCGCTGCTTGAGCAGGTAGCCCACACCGCTGGTGTGCGCGGACAGCAGGTCGGCCGCGTACCGCTCCTCCACGTACTGCGACAGCAGCACCACCGCCGTCCCCGGCCAGCGCCGGCGGATCTCCATCGCCGCCCGCACCCCCTCGTCGGTGAAGCCGGGCGGCATCCGGACGTCGATCAGGGCGAGTTCGGGCCGGTGCTCCGCCACCGCCGCCAACAGCCCCTCCGCGTCGCCGGCTTCCGCGGCGACCTGGAACCCGCCCATCTCCAGCACCTTGATCAGGCCGACCCGCAACAACACCGAATCCTCGGCGATCACCGCGCGCACGGCAGCTCCGCGGTGATGGTGGTGGGCCCGCCGACGGGGCTGCTGACGTGGAAGGCCCCGTCGAGGGAGCCGACCCGCTTGGCCAGCCCGGTCAGCCCCGTGCCGGCGGCGGCGTCGGCACCGCCCAGCCCGTCGTCGGTGACCCGCACCCGCAGCACCTCGCCGACCCGGCGGACCAGCACCTCCACCCGCATCGCGCCGGCGTGCTTCGTCGCGTTGGTCAGCGCCTCCGAGATCACGAAGTACGCGACCGACTCCACGCTTGGCGCCACCCGCTCCTCCAGATCGACCCGCAGCCGCACCGGCAGGGGCGTGCGGGCGGCCAGCCCGGACAACGCCGCGTCCAGACCCCGGTCTTCGAGCACGGCCGGGTGCAGCCCCCGCGCCAGGTCGTTGAGTTCGGCGATCGCCTCCTTCGCCTCCAGGTGCGCCCTCGCGATCACCTCGCGGGCATCGCTCGGCAGGTCCGGGCGGGTGGCGATGGCCAGACCCAGGTTGACCGCGAGCGACACCAACCGCTGCTGGGTGCCGTCGTGCAGGTCGCGCTCGATCCGGCGGCGCTCCGCGTCGACGGCCTCGATCAAGTCGCTCCGGCTCACGGCCAGCTGATCGACCCGTTCCTGGAGCCGCTGCGTCCGACTGGGCCCGAGCAGGCCCAACGCCAGCCGCGCCTCGGCCCGGGCCACCGCCCGCGCGGTCCGGGGCAGAGCGCACAGGAGGAGGAGTCCGGCCGCCGTGTAGACCGGCAATTGGGTCAGGTAGCGGAACCAGTCCTGGCGGATTCCGGCCGGCAGCGCCCACGCCCAGGCGTAGACGACGACGCCCGCCAGGCCCGCCGCCGCCGACACGAGCACCAGCAGCTCCAGCAGCGCGAGCAGCGGGCCCAGCAGGAGGTGGTAGCCGACCTCGCGCCAAGGCCGCGTCGCCGTGAGCCGCCGGGCGGCCGGGGCCCACGTCCGCCGTTCCGGCGCGGTGGGGGTGAGCCGGGGGACGTCCACACCGATGAGCGCCCGGTAGCGGACCCGCTGGACGGCCGTCAGCGCCGCGGTGCCGAGCAGGATCAGCGCGGCCGACACGGACACCGTCAGGAGCCAGTTCCCGGTCTTGGCGGTGGTCGTCGCCGCCCAGGACCACACGGGCACCAGCGCCAGGTGCGGCGGCACGCCGGCGGCCAGAAAGCCGGTGTCCCGCCGTGCCCGGAGGGCCGAGCGTCTCAGCCGGGCTGGAATCGTCATGGCACGACGCTAGGGCACTGTGGGAGGACGGTGCCATGAAACCTGTACCCGATCTCATGGTGAACCTAGTACCACTGTCCTTGCAGCCATGCCGGTGATCCGGCAGGGCGAGGCCGGATCCCCCCCCATCACAGCGGCGGGGGCCCCCCCCCCCCCCCGGGGGCGGCCCCCCCCCGCTACCCGGGCGGGCCGGGGGGCGGGGGGCCGGGGCGCCGCGGGAGGACCAGGC
>NZ_JBHVIV010000108.1:0-24693 GCF_042799475.1 Kitasatospora sp. NPDC057692
CTCGCGCAGGGCGTGAGGACTCCAGGTGCGCGGCGACCGCCGGTCCCCTCCCGAAGGGGGACCGGCGGTCGCGGCCGGTCGGCGGGCCCGCCGACCGGGGGGTCAGCCGCGCACGACGGCCTCGAAGGCGTGCAGGTACGGGTTGACCGGGCGGACCTCGCGGACCTCCAGGCCGGCCTCGGTCATCAGCCGCACCATGCTCGCCTCGGAGTGCTTGGCGCCGCCGACGTTGAGCATCAGCATGAGGTCCATCGCGGTGGTGAACCGCATCGAGGGGCTGTCGTCGACGAGGTTCTCGACCACCACCACCCGGGCGCCCCGGGGGGCCGCCGCGACCACGTTCGCCAGGGTGCGGCGGGTGCTCGCGTCGTCCCACTCCAGGATGTTCTTGATGATGTAGAGGTCGGCGACCACCGGGATGTCCACCCGGCAGTCGCCGGGGACCAGCCGGGCCCGGTCGGCGAAGGCGCCGCCGTCACGCAGCCGGGGGTCGGCGCCGGCGACCACCTTGGGCAGGTCCAGCAGGGTGCCGTGGAGCGCCGGGTGCTTCTCCAGCAGGCTGGCGAGCACATGGCCCTGGCCGCCGCCGATGTCGACCACCGAGTCGATGCCGGTGAGGTCGAGGTAGCCGGCGAAGTCGGCGGCGGACTGCCGGCTGGAGGTGGTCATCGCCTTGTCGAAGACCTTGGCGGACTCGCCCCCCTCGCTGTGCAGGTAGTCGAAGAACTCCTTGCCGAACAGCTCGGGGAAGACGTTGCGGCCCGAGCGCACCGCCTCGTCCAGCTTCGGCCAGGCCTCCCACGTCCACGGCTCGGTGCACCAGAGGGAGATGTAGCGCAGGCTGTTCGGGGCGTCCTCGCGCAGCAGCCGGGACATCTCGGTGTGGGCGAAGCGGTCGCCGTCGAGCTCCTCGAAGATGCCGTAGCAGGTGAGGGCGCGCAGCAGGCGGCGCAGCTGCCGGGGCTCGGTGCCGAGGTCGGCGGCGAGGTCGGTGACGGTGGCGGGGGTGTCGCCGAGCGCGTCGGCGGCACCGAGCCGGGCGGCCGCGCGGACGGCGGCGGCGCAGGCGGCGCCGAAGACGAGCTCCCGCAGGCGCATGGCGGCCTGCGGGGTGGTGGCGGGTGCGGTGGTCATGGACCGTTTCTCTGCTTTCTGCGGGAGCGGGGCGGGGCTTCGGGGTGGGGTGGCGGGCGGACCGGTCGGCAGCGGAAGGTCAGCAGCGGCCGACCGGCTCGGAGACCGCGCACCGGTTGCGCTCGAAGGCGTTGTCGGTGCCGGTGTCGCGGTCGGCGAGGTCGGCTGGGCCGTTGCCGAGCACGAGGTTGTCGGCGACGGTGTTGCGGGCGTTGGCCACGCCGACCACGCTGTGGACGAGCACGATGCCGCCGGAGAACGGCGAGGCACCGACGTTGTCGCGGACGTCGTTCTCCGTCACCGCCGTCTCCTCGGCACCGGTGAGCACGATGCCGGCGCCCTGGATGTGGTCCAGCCGGGGGTTGGGCGGGCAGTAGCGGTTGTTGGCGACGACCTGGTTGCGGTGGACGGTGAGCGCGCCGGCCCGGGGCACGCCCTCGTCGCCGACGATGAAGACCCCGCCGCAGTTGCCGTGGATCCGGTTCCGCTCGATGCTCAGGTCGCGCAGCCGGCGCACGGTGACGCCGATCCGGTTGTCGGTGAGCACGTTGCCGGTGACCAGGGTGCCGTCGGCGGAGAGGGCGCCGCCCTCGCTGTCCACGGAGTTGGCGAGGAAGACGCCGGACTGGCCGTTGCGGGTGGACTCGTTGGCGGTGATCACGCCCCGGGTGGACCGCTCCTGGCTGATGCCCTGCTGCCCGTTGTCGTGGACGTAGGTGGCGCGGACGGTCAGGCCGGTGGTGCCGGTGGCGTTGATGCCGTTCTTGCGGAAGCCGGTGACGGCGAGCGCCTCGACGGTGACGCCGTCGAGCGGGCGGTCGTCGGCGCCGGCCACGCACAGGCCGTGGCCGGCGGTGGCGCAGGCCGCGGCACCGTCGGCGACGGGAGCGGCTGCCGCCTGACCGGTCGCCTGATCGGCCGTCGGGGCGGCCGGGAGGATCACGCTCTCCGGGCCGGCGCCGCGCAGGGTGAGGTCGGGCGTGCTGATCCGGACGCTGCCCCGGTACTCGCCGGGGAGCAGCTGCACGGTGTCGCCGGGGCGGGCGGCGTCGAGGGCCTTCTGGATCGACTCGCCGGGCGCGACCACGTGCAGTTCGCCGGAGGCGTGCGCGGGCGCGGCGCCGACGGCGGTGAGGACGGTGGTCAGGGCGGTCGTGGCGGCGGCGGTGGCCGCGGCGAGGTGATGGACCCGTCGCGTGGGCATGAGGTGACCTGCTTTCTGGCACGCCGCCGCGCGGGAGCCCCGACGCGCTCGTGGGGGCCATCGGCACGGTGACGCAAGGTGAGCGGAGGATGACGGCCGGTGGGTGTCGGCCGAATCGACGCTAGGGGGGCGCGGGTGCCGCCGCCACCAGGGTTGGGCTGCCGGACTGACGGACCGTCGGATCGGGAACGGCCGGGCCCTCCCGGTGCACCCGACCGGGTGGGAACGGCCGGGCGCGGGAATCCCGCCGGCCGCGTGCCATGCTCGGAGCCATGAGCACCGCCACCGCCGCGCCCGCCACGCCCGCCGTCCCGCACCCGTCGTCCCCGGCCGAGCACGGCCCCTCCGACCTCGGCCCCTCCGAGCACGGGCCCTCCGAGCACGGCCCCTCCGACCGCGACCGGGCGGTCCGCAACCCGATCGGCGCCCATGTCCCGGTGGCGGCCCGGGGCCTGGCCGGGACCGGCCTGGCCTACGCCCGCCGGGTGGGCGCCGAGTCGGTGCAGGTGTTCGTGGCGAACCCGCGCGGGTGGGCGACCCCGTCCGGCAACCCGGCGCAGGACGAGGAGTTCCGCGCCGCCTGCGCCGACCGGGCGATCCCCGCCTACGTCCACGCGCCCTACCTGATCAACTTCGGCTCCGACAACCCGGCCACCCGCGAGCACTCCGCCGCCTCGCTGCGCCACTCACTGCGGCGCGGCCACGCCATCGGCGCCCTGGGCGTGGTGCTGCACACCGGTTCGGCGGTCGGCACGGCAGCGGACGGCGGCTCGCGCCGGGCCGAGGCGATGGCGCAGGTCCGGGCGGACGTCCGCCCGCTGCTGGACGAGCTGGACGCGCTCGGCGACGACGCGCCGTGGCTGCTGCTGGAGCCGACCGCGGGACAGGGCCGTTCGCTCTGCTCGCGGATGGAGGACCTCGCCGCGTACCTGGACGCGCTGGACGGCCACCCGAGGGTCGGCGTCTGCCTGGACACCTGCCACGCCTTCGCGGCCGGCCACGACCTCGCGGCCCCGGGCGGCGTCCGCGCGACGCTGGACGCGCTGGTCGCGGCCGCCGGCCCGGACCGGCTGCGGCTGATCCACGCCAACGACTCCGAGGACGCCGTCGGCGCCCGCAAGGACCGGCACGCCAACATCGGCGACGGCCTGATCGGCGCCGAGCCGTTCCGCGAGCTGTTCGAGCACCCGGCGACCGCCGGGGTCCCGCTGATCGTCGAGACCCCGGACCGCAGGCACGGCGGCGACGGCACCGGCCACGCCCGGGACATCACCGCGCTCAAGGCACTGCGGACCGGCGCCGCCGTGCCCGCGTAGGCACGCCCGCGTGGCCGTCCCCGGGCTGCCGGTGCGCGGCCCCGGTGGCAGGCTGGAACGAGTCACGCGCCCCTAAGCGTGTCCGACACGCCTTAGGACGGGGGTCTCCCGATGAGCCCGACCCGGAAGTTGGCCGAGCTGCCGTGCGGACGCCGCAGCAAGTGGGTCGTCCTGGCCCTGTGGCTGGTGCTGCTGGTGGTGGCCGGCCCGCTGGCGGGCAAGCTCACCGACGCCCAGGACAACCAGGCCTCCAGCTGGCTGCCGAGCAACGCCGAGTCCACCCGGGTGCTGGACGAGCAGCGGGCGTTCCAGCCGGTGGACACCGCCCAGGCGGTGGTCGTCTACGTCCGGGACACCGGGATCACGCCCGCCGACAAGGTCGAGGCGGCCCGGGACGCCCAGGCCTTCGCCTCCGCCCCGCACGTGCTGGGCCGGGTGAACGGACCGGTGGAGTCGGCGGACGGCCAGGCGCTGCAGACCATCGTGCCGATCGACATCGGCACCGGCGGCTGGCAGGACCTGCGCCCGGCGGTGGACAGCCTGCGCGCCACCGCCGCCGCGGACAGCCTCGGGATGACCACCCACGTCACCGGCCCGGCCGGGGTCGGCGCCGACCAGGCGGAGGCCTTCGCCGGCATCGACTCCACCCTGCTCGCCGCCACCGTCAGCGTGGTGATCGTCCTGCTGCTGCTCACCTACCGCAGCCCCGTGCTGTGGATGCTGCCGCTGTTCTCGGCGGCCGGGGCGCTGGTGGTCGCGCAGGCCGTGATCTACCTGCTGGCCGAGCACGCCGGGCTGACCGTCAACGCGCAGAGCGCGGGCATCCTCATCGTGCTGGTGCTCGGCGCGGGGACGGACTACGCGCTGCTGCTCACCGCCCGCTACCGGGAGGAGCTGCGCCGGCACGAGGACCGGCACGAGGCGATGGCCTTCGCCCTGCACCGGGCCGGGCCGGCGATCCTGGCCTCCTCCGCGACCGTGGTCGTGTCGATGCTCTGCCTGCTGGTCGCCGAGATGAACTCGACCAGCGGACTGGGGCCGGTCTGCGCGATCGGCGTGCTGGTGGCCCTGCTGGCGATGCTGACCCTGCTGCCGGCGCTGCTGGTGATCGTCGGACGCTGGGTGTTCTGGCCGGTGCGGCCGGCCTTCGGGACGCCCGAGCCGACGCGGACCGGCCGCTGGGCGCACGTCGGGGCGTGGATCGGGCGCCGTCCGCGCAAGGTCTGGATCGGCACCGCACTGGCGCTGGCGGCCTGCTGCGTCGGCCTGGTCTCGCTGAACGCGACCGGTCTGAGCACGGCCGGCACCTTCACCGGCAAGCCGGACTCGGTGGTCGGCCAGGAGGTGCTGGAGGAGCACTTCCCGGGCGGAACCGGCGCGCCGCTGACGGTGGTCTCCGCCGCCGGCGAGGCCGGGGCGGTCAGCGCGGTGACCCGGCAGACGGCCGGGGTGGCTGGCACCACGGACCCGGTGACCCACGAGGGCCGGGCGATGTTCCAGGCGACGCTCACCGACCCGCCGGACAGCCAACCGGCCAAGGACACCGTGGACCGGCTGCGGAGCGCCGTGCACGCCGTGCCGAACGCCGACGCCCAGGTGGGCGGCTCGACGGCGGTGATCCTGGACGCGGGCCGGGCCGCGACCGCCGACAACCGGACGATCATCCCGCTGGTGCTGGGCGTGGTCCTGGTGATCCTGGCGCTGCTGCTGCGCGCGGTCACCGCCCCGCTGGTGCTGATCGGCACCGTCGTGCTCTCCTACGCCGCCGCGCTCGGCATCAGCGCGTTCTTCTTCGAGCACGTCTTCCACTTCGAGGGCCAGGACAACGCCTTCCCGCTGTTCGTCTTCGTCTTCCTGGTGGCCCTGGGCATCGACTACAACATCTTCCTGATGACCCGGGTCCGCGAGGAGTCCGCCCAGCACGGCACCCGGCACGGCGCGGTGGCCGGGCTGGCCGCCACCGGCGGGGTGATCACCTCGGCCGGCCTGATCCTGGCGAGCACCTTCGCCGTCCTGGGCACCCTCCCGGTCGTCGGCTTCGCCGAGATCGGCTTCGCGGTGGCCCTCGGCGTGCTGCTGGACACCCTCGTGGTGCGCTCCGTGCTGGTCACCGCGCTGACCCTGGACCTGGACCGCCGCATGTGGTGGCCGAGCGCGCTCTCCCGGCGGGCTCCGCCGCCGGAGCGCGAACGGGAGCCGGCCGGACAGCACTGAGGCGCGCGACGGGACGGGGCCCGCCGGACGCGCCGGCGGACCCCGTCCCGGGAGCCGATGTCAGAAGCAGCGGGTGAAGCCGTACCGGATGGTCCGCCAGGACACCCGGCCGTAGAGGCACCGGTTGGTGTTGAGGGCGTAGCTGGCGTATCCGCTCGCCAGGCTCAGCGTGGCCCCGACGATGATGCCCGGCAGACCCCCCACGAGGGCGCCGATCGCCCCCGCGACGATCCACCAGAAGCTCGCGACCGCGTTGGTGATCTGGCGGTCGAAGCGGATCCCGACGCCGTTCCAGTGCCACTCCAGCTTGACCCGCCACAGGCCCGACGGGTCCGCGTTGGTGACCGGGTTCTGGTCCGCGTAGTCGTAGGCGTTGGCGCTGCCGTACAGCACCGGGTCGGTCTGCAGGAAGCGGCCGCTCGCCGGGTGGTACAGCCGCGCGCCCATGAGGAGGTCGCCGGTCGGCGTCTCCGCCGAGCGCCGCGAGCCGCCCAGCCAGCCGTAGCGCACCGGCTGCTGGCCCGCCCTGGGCACCCCGAACTCGTCGAAGCCCAGCACCGCCGGGGCCGCCCCGGCGGCCGTCGGCAGCAGGACCGCGACGTCGCCGTGCAGGTTGGTCAGCGCCAGCACCGTGTCCCCGGAGGCCGAGGTCAGGGCGCCGAGCCCGCCGCCCGGCGCGAGGACGGAGCGGGTGACCGCGCCGGCCGTGTTCTCCACCGTCCAGCGCGGGTTGTCGGTGTCGTCGCCGTAGTGGTTGGTCCTGACGCCGGTCTGCGCCCACGTCCCGCCGTTCGCGGCCTCCGTGGTCCAGCCCCGCCGGCGCAGCTGCGGGTCCAGCGTCCAGGTCTGGCGCGCCGTGGCCGTCGTCTGCGTCTGCACCAGGTCGTTGGCGAAGTAGCCGTTGGTGACGCCGCCGGGCTGGGCGGTGGTCCGGCCGAAGGCGTCGTAGGCGTAGCCGGGGTCGACCAGGCGGTCGGCGCTGTCGTAGCCGGAGGTGGCCGAGGTACCGCCGGTGGTGGTGCAGTCGGCGCCGGGCGGGGCCGCGGTGCTGCTCCGGGCGGTCCGGTTGCTGTTGCGGTCGTAGCCGTACGTCCGGGTGGTGCACACGCCGTCGACCGTGTCGGTGGCCGTGACCAGCCGGCCGGCGCCGTCGTAGCCGAGGGTCTGCGCGGAGGTCCGGCCCGCGTTTCCGGTGTGGCCGGTCCACTGGCCCTGGGCGGTGACCGCCACCGTGTCGGTCATCACGGCCGTGCCGTCGCTGTCGCGGGTGTACGTCAGCGTGGTCGCCGCCCCGGTGGGGTCGGTGACCTGGCGGGCGGTGTAGCCGCCGGGCAGGCCCTGCGCGTCGGCGGCGCCGTCGGCGTTGTAGTGGGCCGTGAAGGTCCCGGCGACCGAGTCGGCCACCGAGGTGGCGAGGCCGCGCGGCTCGGCCGCGGTGTCGTAGGTGTAGGTGGTGGTGGACGGCACGCTGTCGGTGACGGCGGTCGGCCGGTTCAGGGCGTCGAAGGCGGTGCGGGTGACCCCGCCGTCGGCGTCGGTGTAGCTGATCTGACGGCCCAGCCGGTCGAACTGGCGGGTGACCGTGCCCGCGCCGGAGGTGCCGGTGGTCGCGGCCCGGCCGGTGGCCGGGTCGTACCCGGTGGTGACGGCGGGGACGGCGGCGCCGGTGCCGCCGGTCACGGTGACGGTCGTGGGCCGGCCCGCCGCGTCGTGCTCGCGGACCGTGGTCCGGGTGACGCCGTTGGCCGTGTCGAGCTGCTTGGTGAGTTCTCCGTAGAGACCGTACTCGCTGGTCCTGGTGGCGAGTTGGGACGGGTTCTGGCCGCCGCCGGTGATGCCGCCGGCCGGACCGGTGGTGCAGACCGCGTCGGCCCACTCCGGCCTTCCGCCGCAGGGGCCGGTGCCGTCGCCGGTGTAGTAGGTGGTGACGGTGGCCCCGGCGTCGGTCCCGGTGGACGCCGGCAGGGTGGTCCGGACGACCTGGCCCTGGGCGTCGTACGCGGTGGTCTTCGTCAGGTCGAGCCCGCCCGCGTCCTGGGTGGTGCTGACCGCCCGGCCCCGGGCCCAGTCGTACCCGGTGCGGGTGGTGCGGGCGTCGGCGAACAGCGCGGGGTGGGAGCGCGGTTGGGCGCCCACGGTGGTCGCGGTGACCTGGTTGCGGGTCACCGCCGTGCCGTCGGTGGGCCGTCCCGCGTCGTACTCGCGGACGGTGCGGGTGCGGGCCGCGATCTGGTTGCCCGCCAGGGCCACGGTCGTGGCGCCGTCCGTCAGCGCGGCGGCCAGGGCGGTGCGGCGCAGCGGGTCGAGCGTCTCGGTCTCCCTGGTGCCGTCCGGGCTGTAGACGTGCTCGGTGGAGAGCAGCCGGGCCCGTTCGGCGCTCCCGGCGCCGATGATGCCGAGCTCGGTCAGCACCGCCCGGTCGGCGGGGGTGGCGCCGAGGGCCAGCTGCCGGTTGCCGGCCGTCAGCTGCCGGACGGCGTTGCCGAACCGGTCGTACTCGGTGGCGGCGATGGTGCCGCCGGGCTGGGCGGAGTCGACCGTCCGGCCGGAGGCGTCGAGGTAGGTGACGGTCGCCCGGGTGTAGGCGCCGGCGGGCAGGGCCCGGCCGTCGCTCGACGCCGGCACCTGGTCGGCGGGGAACACCGCGGTGGCGTCGGTCGGGTTGTCGCGCTGGCCCCAGCCGGCGGTGGCGTCCGCCCCGAGGTCGTAGGGCGCTCCGGTGCCGGTCACCGGGACGCCGTAGACCAGGGTGGTGGTCGCGGTGCCGTCGGTCCGGTCCGCGCTGCCGGGGGCGAGGGTCGGGCGGGAGACGGAGAGCAGCATGCCGTCGCCGGCCGCCGCCGAGCCGCCGGCCCGGCCGTAGGCGAAGGTCCAGGGGAGCTCGCCGGGCGGGGTGAGCCCGACCACGCGCCCCGCCCCGTCGTAGGCGTAGGCGGTCTTCAGGGCGGGGCTGATCCGCGGGTCCCAGGTCTCCCGGAGGCGGCCCAGGTCGTCGTAGGCGTAGCGGGCGACGTCGACGGCGGTGCCGGTGGCGGCCCCCGGCGCGGTCGCCCGGAGCCGGATCGCCGAGACCTGGCCGGCGTAGTCGCCGAACGCCGCGGCGGTCGCGGTGGTGGCCGGCGCGTAGACGAACTCCAGGACGCGGCAGCCGCGGGTGTCGGGGGCGGCCTCGCACGCGCCGAGGGTCACCGCGCTGCTCGCCGCGATGATCCGCCGGGGGCGGGCGAGGGTGGCGCCGTCGGGGCCGGTGACGGCCTCGGAGACGACCTCGGTGGTGGAGTTCGCCAGGCCGTCGGAGAGCGAGGTGGTCACCGTCCAGACCGTCGCGGCGGGGGTGACCTTGGCGAAGGTGGTGACGGTGCCGTCGGTGCCGGTCAGGGTGAAGGTGCCGGCGAAGCCGCCGGTCAGGGTGAGGTCCTCGGAGCCGGGTTCGGGCACCCAGCCGGTCCCCGCCGCGTCGGCCGTGAAGCGGATCCCGGTGCCGGACCTGGTGGCCACGTCGACCGAGGTGTCGGAGGTGCGGCGGACCGCCGTGTAGGTCGGGTTGGTGCGGGTGGCGACCGTGCCGGACACCCACTCCTTGCCGAAGATCGCGACCTGGCCGTCCTGCCGGGCCCCGGCGTCCGGCACCCGGGATCCGGCGGTGCGGGTGACCGCCATGTCGAAGACCGACACGTCCGTGCCGCTCAGACCGAGGTTGCCGGTGAGCAGGTTCACCGAGCCGGGGCCGACCGCGGTCGACGCGGCGACCTCGGCGGTCCGGTCGACCACCACCTTGACGGTGTCCGAGGCGGCCGCGGCCGCGTTCGGCCCGGTGAAGTCGGCCCGGACCTGGACCGCCCCGTCCGGGGTGACGGTGTCCGTCGCGGTCCACACCAGCGGGCGGCCGACCCCGCCGGTCAGCGGCTGCGGCCAGGCCGCGACCGGCTGCCCGGCGTCGGTGACGGCGCCCGGCGGGATCGGCGCCCAGGCGTCGGCGTCGGAGCGGCGCCAGGAGAAGGTGACGGCGTCGAACCGGCCGCCGTCGGCCTCCGCGGACAGCGGGAGCCGGGCCGGGACGCGCCGGCCGTCGTCGATGCCGACGAGGCCGCCGGCGCCGGCGTGGAAGGTGTACGTGAACGGCTCGGACCGGTTGTCGGCCTGGTCGACCGCCCGCACCTGGAGCGTGTTGGTGCCGCCCCTGGCGGGCGTGACCTGCAGCGGGACCGGTGTGGCGGCGCCGTTGGTCGCCACCCTGGTCCACGCGGCGCCGTCGAGCGACCACTCGATCCACCGCTGGTCGGCGGCGGGCGGGGTGACCGTGAAGACGCCGGGCTGGCCCGCGCCCTTGACCCAGCCGGTCGCCGGGTAGTCGGTCGAGGTGACCGACACCGGGGCCGACGGCGCGCTCGTGTCGACGGTGAACCGCTTCCAGGGCGACCAGCCGAGGTTGTAGTGGGTCCCGTCGTACGGGTTCGAGCGGAAGCGGTAGGTGCGGCCGTTGACGAGCAGGCCGGCCGGCACGGCGACCGACACCGCCTGGCCGCTGGCCCCGTACGGCGAGACCAGGAGGTTCCCGACCTGGGTGTCGGTGGTGTCCTCGAAGATCTGGAAGGTGCCGTCGACCCGGTCGTTGTTCAGGTCGGTGAAGGTGTCGCGCAGCGTCGGCGTGGTGGTGTTCACGACGTAGCCGCCGTCGGCCGGGAAGAACGGCGGTCCGGCCTGGAGGTCGGTGCCGGTCCTGGGTCGGTAGTTGTAGGTGACCGAGAGCCTGGGGATCTGCGCGGCGGCGGCGTTGCCGGAGTAGAAGCGCTTCCACCCTGCCGTGCTGCCCTCGTTGGCGGCCCGGATGCCGAGCCCCTGGACGGCGGTCGAGGGCTGCCCCGCCCAGTACTGCAGCAGGGAGGTCACGTCGGCGTTGACGTACCCGCCGTTGGAGCAGTTCTGGCCCTTGGTCTCGGTGGAGGTGGCGTACCGCTGGTACCAGGTGGGCTGCGCGGTCCACCGGCTGGTGGTCTTGCCGGTCCCGCTGTCCCACACCTCCCAGGCGGCGGGCGCCTGGCAGTTCCAGGAGTGGTAGTTGAACAGCGACAGGGTCGCGCGGGAGACCAGGGCGTCCTTGATCGGCGCCATGTCCCAGCTGATGAAGGAGCGCGCGACGCGCGGCTTGGTGTTGGGGCCCGGGTCCGCGTAGTCGCCCGGCCAGCCGATCTTCAGGTCGGTCGAGGCGGACTCGTCGACCGTGTCGCCCTGCTGGACGAAGGTGTCGAAGACGTCGGAGAGCACCGTGTCGGACGGGTCGACGGTGACCGGGTAGCGCGTCGCCGGGTCCGCCAGGAACGCGGCGTCGGGGCTGAGCCGCAGTTCGATGTCGTCGCCGGACTGGGTGACGGCGAGGCCGACCGGCGCCCTGCGGGTGTGCTCCAGCGAGCGCTCGTCGACGGTGGCGTCCCACATGACCGGGGCCGGCATGGTGCTGAGCCGGCGGCCGGTCGCGCGCTCGCTGAACTCCACCGAGCCGTCCGGCTGTTGGGTCGCGGTGACGCCCGGCGCCCGGATCGGCAGGACGAAGGTCGCGTCCTCGGCGGGGCGGCGCTTGAGCAGCAGCGACTGCTCGTACCCCGTCCGGGTGGCGTCGATGACCAGGTCCGCGCCGGGGAGCACGTCCGGGTAGGTCGCCCGGGAGCCGTCGGTCTGCGGTTGGGGCAGGCCGCCCTTCCAGCGCAGCGACACGCTCCGGTCGCCCGCGGAGAGCGTGATCAGGTCCCGCGCCGGGGCGTTCACCGCCCCGGCGAACGACTGGGCCCGGCCGCCCTGCGCCGGGGCCAGGGTCAGCCCGCGCGGGTGCGCCTTGGAGGCCACCGAGCCGTCCGGCTGGCGCCCGAACGAGACGTCGACGTCCACCCAGTCGGCGCCGCGCCGGAAGCGGACGGGCCCGGCGGCCGTGTCGGTGGTCAGCGTGCCGTCGGGGTTGGCCCAGGTCGTCGCGGTCTCGCTGCGCGCGTCCAGCACCTCGACCCGGCTGCCGCCCAGCTTCGCGGCGAGCAGCGCCGACGCGGTGTCGGCGACCGCGGCGACGGTCTGCCGGGGCGCCTGCGGGCCCGGCTTCGGTTTCGGCTTCGGCGGCCCTGCGGCGGCGCCCTGCGCCCCCGTCAACAGGCTCGCCCCGAGTGCCGCCGCCACCACGGTGGCCGTCCACCCGTGCCGTTTTCCGCGCTTCACCCGCCGCGCGCGGAGCATGCGTGCAGACATGTCCCACCCCCCGTTCCGGGGCGACCGGACGGCCGCCACCCGGGCGATCGTATGGACATGTCAGAAACGCCAACCAGCCTCCCTCCGGACATTCCCCGACCGCCGCCCTCCGCCCCACCCGTCCACCCGCGCCCCCGCAACCGGCCCCGGGCGCCCCACGCCCACCGCCAGGCCCGATCGCCCCGCCGCACACCACCTCCCGGCGGCCTCCCGATGGCGCGGAACCGCCCCCGACCGGCCGGCCCGCGCCGCGCCGGATCACGCCGGGGCCGGGCGGAACCGGGCGAGTTGTCCAGGCAAGTTCGTGCGTTCAAGGAGGAGTTGGCCAGACAGCTTTAAGTTACCGATGCGTTCATATTGTCATCGTTCACTGTCTGGACGAACGTGGTCCGGTCTCGCTTCACTGCGGGCATGCCAACTCCCTCCGCGCGCCTCGCCGCCGTCTGCACGGCCGCCGCCGCCCTGCTCGTCCCGCTCGCCGCCACGCCGGGCGCCCACGCCGCCCCCGCCGGGAGCGCCTCGGCCGCGCCGCCCAGTGTTCCGGCGCTCAAGGTGCTGACGTACAACGTCTTCCTGATGAGCAAGAACCTCTACCCCAACTGGGGCCAGGACCACCGCGCCAAGGCGATCCCCGCCGCCGAGGTCTTCCAGGGCCAGGACGTCGTGGTGCTCCAGGAGGCCTTCGACAACGCCGCCTCCGACGCGCTGGTCGCCCAGGCCTCGGCCGCGTACCCCTACCACACCCCGGTGGTCGGCCGGTCGACCAGCGGCTGGGACGCCACCTCCGGCAGCTTCAGCTCCACCACCCCCGAGGACGGCGGCGTCACGCTGCTCAGCAAGTGGCCGATCCTGCGCAAGGAGCAGTACGTCTTCAAGGACGCCTGCGGCTCGGACTGGTGGTCGAACAAGGGCTTCGTCTACGCCGTGCTGAACGTCAACGGCCTGCGCACGCACGTGATCGGCACCCACCTGCAGTCCACCGACACCGGCTGCTCGGCGGGCCAGCCGGCGGCGGTCCGGGCCGCCCAGCTCAAGGCGATGAAGGCGTTCGTCGACGCCAAGAACATCCCGGCCGCCGAGCCGATCGTGCTCGCCGGCGACCTCAACATCGACTCGCACGGCGGCGAGTACCCCGCGCTGCTGGCCAACGCGGGCGTGGCGCCGGCCACCACCCGCGACGGCTGGGTCAACTCCTTCGACACCGCGGACAACTCGATCGCCGCCTACCGCTACCCCGGCGAGCCGAAGGAGGACCTCGACTACGTCCTCTACCGGGCCGACCACGCGCGCCCGGCGACCTACGCCAACACGGTGGTCCGCTTCCACAGCACGCCGTGGACGGTGAGCAGTTGGGGCACCAGCTACACCTACAACGACCTGTCCGACCACTACCCGGTGACGGCGGGCTGAGCGCACTCCGCCGGGTCGGGGCGTTCGCGGGCGGTTCGCCGGGTCAGCCGGTCCCGGTGAACCGCCGGTAGGCGGCGGCGAGCGCGGCGTCCAGCGGGCGGCCGCGGGAGGTGACGCCGGAGGGGCCCAACTCGTCCAAGGCGGTGACGGCCCCGCCCTCCGGGCGGTCGTCCCGGCCAGCCTGGCCGGCCCGGTCGTCCTGGCCGTCCTGGTCGGCCCGGCCGGGGACCGAGCCCTGCCAGAAGGCGTCGAGCAGTTCGGTCAGCGGTCGTTCGTCAGGGGCGGACACGGGCTCACTCCCCGATCGCGTCGGCGGACAGGGTCAACAGCTCGCGCAGCCGGTCGGCGGGCAGCTCGGCCAGCCACTGCTCGCCGTCGCCGACCGCCGCCTCGGCCAGGGTCCGCTTGGCGGCGAGGAGTTCACCGATCCGCTCCTCGACGGTGCCGGCGCAGACCAGCCGGCGCACCTGGACGGCCCGGCGCTGGCCGATCCGGTGCGCGCGGTCGGTGGCCTGGTCCTCGACCGCCGGGTTCCACCAGCGGTCCAGGTGGACCACCTGGTTGGCGGCGGTCAGGTTGAGGCCGGTGCCGCCCGCCTTCAGCGACAGCAGGAACACCCGCGGCCCGTCCGGCGACTGGAACCGCTCGACCATCTCCTCGCGCCGTCCGCGCGGCACCCCGCCGTGCAGGTAGAGCACCTCCTCGCCCAGGGTCCGCCGCAGGTAGGGCCGGAGCATGGCGCCGAACTCCGCGTACTGGGTGAAGACCAGCGCCCGGTCGCCCTCGGCCAGCGCCTCCGCCAGCAGCTCGACCAGCCGCGTCACCTTGCCCGAGCGCCCGGCCACCGCCGTGCCGTCGTGCAGGAGTTGGGCCGGATGGTTGCACACCTGCTTGAGCCGGCCGATCGCCGCCAGCACCGCGCCCTTGCGCTCCACCCCGCGCAGCCCGCCCAGCCGCTCCAGCAGATCGGCCACCACCGCCCGGTAGAGCCCGGCCTGCTCCGCCGTCAGGGCGCAGCGGACGGTGAACTCCTGCTTGGCGGGCAGGTCCCGGACGATCAGCGGGTCGTCCTTGCGGCGGCGCAGCAGGAACGGGCCGGTGACCCGGCGCAGCCGGGCCGCCGCGTCCGCGCTGCCGGCCTGCTCCAGCGGGATCGCGAACCGCTCCCGGAAGGACTCCGGGCTGCCGAACAGGCCCGGGTTGGCGAAGTCCAGGACGGCGTGCAGATCGGCCAGCCGGTTCTCCACCGGGGTGCCGGTGAGCGCGATCCGCGGGCCGGAGCGCAGGGAGCGCAGCGCCCGGGACTGCCGGGTCGACCGGTTCTTGACGTGCTGGGCCTCGTCGGCGACGATCCGCCGCCAGTGGACGCCGCGCAGTTCGGCGGCGTCCCGCTGGACCAGGCCGTAGGTGGTGATGACGAGGTCGGCCGCGGGGTCGGGGGCGGCGCGGTCGGCGCCGTGGTGGACGTGCACCCGCAGGCCGGGTGCGAACCGGGCGGCCTCGCGCTGCCAGGTGCCGACCATCGACATCGGGCAGACCAGCAGCACCGGCCCGCGCGCGCCGCGCTCCTGCTCCAGGGCGAGCAGGGCGAGGGTCTGCACCGTCTTGCCGAGGCCCATGTCGTCGGCCAGCACGGCGCCGAGGCCCAGCCGTCCGAGCGCGTCCAGCCAGGCCAGCCCCCGCCGCTGGTACGGGCGGAGGGTGCCGGTGAAGCCGTCGGGCAGTCGCGGGACGCGGTCGGCGGGGACCGGGCGGCCGGCCAGCAGGTCGCCGATCGGGCCGGTGGCGTGCACGGCGGCGACCGGCAGCCCGTCCACCGCGGCGCCGTCCTCCACGGCCAGCCGCAGCAGCTCGACCGGCTCCATGACGCCGGTGCCGTGGTCGGCCAGGAAGCGTACGGCGGCGGCGAGTTGGGCCTGGTCGACCTCGACCCAGCGGCCGCGCAGCCGGATCAGCCCCTGCTGGGCGGCGGCGAGGTCGGCGAGCTCCTCCTCGGTGAGGGTGTCCCCGCCGAGGGCGAGGCGCCACTCGAAGGCCAGCACGGCGTCCCGGTCGACCTGCGCGCCGCGCGCCACGGCGGACGGGTCGCCGGCCGGGGTGCCCGCCGTCAGGACCAGGCCGAGCCGGGGGCGGCGCTGCCACCAGGCGGGCAGCAGGACGCCGAAGCCGGCGCGGGTCAGCGCGGGCGCGCCCTCGCGCAGGAATCGCAGGGCGCCCGCCCGGTCGAGCCGGGCCTCGGTGGGGAAGGTGCCCGCGAGCGGGACGCGCAGGCCCGGGTCCACCCGCAGGGCACGGGCCAGCTCGGCCCGGTAGGCCTCGGCCGGGTCGCCCGCCCCGGCGGGCACGGCGCGGGCCAGCGCCTGGGAGGCGGGGTCGGCGCCGGCGCCCGGCCGCACGGCGGCTGCGGGGACCACCAGGGAGGGGCGGGCGGCGGCGCGGACCAGCAGGTCGAGCCGCCAGGTCTCGGCGGACACGCCGCCGCCGGGGTCGTCCTCGTCGGGGCCGAGCGGCTCGGTGAGGCGGAAGTCCAGCCGCAGCGGCGCGTCGGGCGGGCGGGCGGCCTGCCAGGCGGCCAGCCCCTCGGAGAGCCCGGCGGGCGGGGCCTGGGCGAGCCGGCCGTCCGGGCCGTACAGGGCGGCGAGGAAGGCGTCGGCCGGCGGGTCGAGGTCCGCGAGGGCGACCCGGGCCTCCTGGTCGACGAGGGCGTCGAGCAGATCGGCGACCAGGGCCCCGGCGGAGGGTCCGCCGGTGGCGGGCACCCCGGTGGAGGGTCCGCCCGAGGGGTGCCCGCCCGAGGGGTGCTCCGCGCGGCAGACCGGCGGGCAGCCGGCGACCAGCGCGGCCGCCTCCCGGCGCGCCGGGCCGTCCGGGGCGGGCCGCCAGCGCGCGTACCACTCCCCCGCCTCCTCGACCGGCACCGGCAGCAGCCGCCCGCGCCCGACCAGCCGCCAGGCGAGGTCGTGCACGGCGGCCAGCCAGCGCACCGAGGCGCCGTACGCCAGCTCGGCCGGGGTGCCGTCGGGCAGCTGGACGGTCGCCCCCGGCCAGTGCGGGTCGTGCAGCGCGCCGAGCAGCTGGGCGGCCTGCGCGCGGTCGAAGAGCAGCGCGGGCACCCGCCAGGGGCTCAGCCCCGCCGGGCGCGACACGGCGCCGGTCGGCAGGTCGGGGGACGGCGTCGGCCGGCCGCCGAGGGTCGGCAGCAGCAGCCCCGTCCACCGCTCGGCGGCCTGCTCGGCCAGCCAGCCCAGGCCCGGCCCGACCGCCCCCAGCAGCCGCGCCACCTCCCCGGCGGGGCAGGCGAACGGGTGCGCCGTCCCGCCCCGCTCCCCCCGGGCGGGCGCGTCCCCCCGGTACACCGCCGCGTCCTCCGCCCAGACGGCGAGCCGGCCGTCGGCCCGCCAGAGCGCGTGCAGGGCGTACATCGGTGGGCGGCACCTCTCCGGACGGGGGCGGAAGCAGAACGGGTTTCCCACCCTAGCCCGCACCGCCGACAGCACCGCCGGCCCGCCGGGACCCCGCGGATCACCCCGCGGATCCCCCCGTCCTCGTACCGCCGTCGAGTGGGGCACGCGGTGCGGGCGGGTAGGAGACTGGCAGGGGGCGTCGGACGGACGGCGGAAGGAGCGGACCATGCTCGTCGAGCGGCTCCGCCGGGCCATCAACGACCACGACCTGGACGGCTTCGCCGCCTGCTTCTCCCCCGGGTACGACAGCCGGCAACCCGCCCACCCGGCCCGCGCGTTCACCGGCCGCGAGCAGGTCCGGAGGAACTGGGGCCGGTTCTTCGAGGACGTCCCGGACCTGCGGGCGGAGCTGCTGGCCCACGCCCGCGCGGACGCCGTGGAGTGGGGCGAGTGGCACTGGCACGGCACCCGCCGGGACGGCACCGGATTCGACATGCGGGGCACGACGGTGTTCGGCGTCCAGGACGGCCTGATCCGCTGGGGCCGGCTGTACATGGAGGAGACCGAACGGGACGGCACCGACATCGACCGGACCGTCCGGCGCCTGGCCCGCGGATGACTCGGATGGATGGGTCCGGCGGGCGGGGCGCCGGATTTGCTCCTACGTTGCGGTGCGAGGGGGCTTCCTGAACGAGAGGTGTCGACTGCCATGGCGGGAAAGTTCGAGCTCTACCGCTGATTTGATCAGCAGTCACTACTGGACTCGATCTTTCAACGTTCTTGCAGGTCAGAGGCCATCATGCTGAGTGAGTGAACGTCATGCTTCACCGTCGTTCGCTCGCCTTCTTCGCCGTGATGTCCCCCCTGTGTCCCCATCTCGGACTCAACTGACTGCTTTGACTGGGTCGCCGGCGGCGTACCTGCCCGTGGTGTCGAATCAGGAAGGGCGGCCAGGAAAGTCACCTCCCGACGCAAAACGGCTTCGCCCCTCATCGTGAGGGGCGAAGCCGTCCACACGGCCAGCGTCCAGCTCAGGTGATCAGCCCGAGCCTCCGCAGCTCTCCCATCCAGATCTCCTCGTCGGTCCCCAGCCGGTTGAACGGGGTGCTGCGCGCCAGCTTGTAGAAGCCGGTGGACGGCGCCCCATCGCCCTTCAGCACCACGACGGCCGACAGAAGCGGGCCACCGTCCGGGCTGTGCAGCCGCGAGCAGTCATCGAGGAGCAGCCGCATCGGGCCCTCGTGAGCCGGGACGGCGTGTCCGCGCTCCGCGAGCAGTTCGCTCAGGTGAGAGTAGTACAGCGGGCTGTACTTCGTCCGGCCGACCCAATCGCGCAGGATCTCCAGCATGTCGTCGCGTGCTGCCTCGTACTCCGCGTCACCGCGCCGCATCAGACCTCCACCGTGTTCGCCACGACTCTTGCCAGCCCGTCTCACACTACCGACGGACCAGAGCACTAGGTCGTGTTTTAGAAGGCGTCGAAGGTGTGCCTGGTTGGCCGCCCTGGGAAGTTTCGGGCGGCCAGCCAGAGGATGAGGTCGCGCGCGATCGTGCCGATGCTGGTCTCGGTGATCACGTCGTGTTCGCGGCGGCTCGCGTCGCGGCGGACGATCTCGTATCCGCCCTCGTCGAGGACGGTGACCGAGACGTACCAGACGGGGTCGTCCTCGTCGGGTTGGATGACGACGAACGTGTTGTCGGTGTCGTTGAGGTCGTCGACCAGCATGAAGATGGCGTCTTCGGACGGGTCGTCGATGTGGTCGCCGTTCTCGCTGTCGGCGCAGTAGTAGTCAGCGGCCACCGGTCTCTCCCCTTGTGTGACGCCCCGCTCCGGGCTCGCGGCCAGCATGGCACGGGAGCCCGACACCTCCGGTCTCACAGCCACTGGTTGATCGCGGCGACGAGGACGGCCGCCTCGAATCGGACGGCGAGTTTGTCGAACCGGGTGGGTGCGCCACGAGGCGCCATGAAGTCGAGTGAGGTGAGAGACCTTCACCGCCGGGTTGTCGCAGCAACCCGGCTGAAGCTGAGGGCAGTCCGTCTCGGGGGATGCCGAGGCGGACGGTAAGCAGCCCTGACAACGTCGGGACGGACTGGCACTGCCAGACGGTTCGGGTCCGGCAAGCGAGACGGGAAGGTGTACGCGAGGAACCAGTGCCTGACGCCCCGTAATTACGACACCGGCTCCAACCTGGCGGATCTGGGCCGGATGCAGTGCACGACTGCCGGTGGGCTGGTGGTCGACTCCGAAGCCGAATCTACCTATCGGTGGGGAGGCCACACCGAATGTCTGCGGCGTAGGCGTGGCGATGCTGCCGGGGTAGAGCTGGGCACCTCACCCGTCGATCGACTCCGTGGTGAACGTGGGAACTGTCCACGGTCGCCCTCCGCACCGGGCCTCCAGTCCGGCCGAGGGCAGGCCCATCGCCGGCTGGCGGCCGTCGGACAGGACGGAGGCTCCGTAGTACTCGGAGGTCGGGGTGCGACACGAGGTCGCACGAGATGAGTGAACTTCGCTGAAGGAGGTTCGGCAGATGCCGAAGGTGTAGTTACGGATCAGTGTTCGAGGATCTGTCCCCGGGCCTGACGTGCGTCGCTGGTAATGGCGGGGTGCGGAGCTCAGGTCTCCAGGCCCAAGGGCTCCCGTTCCATCCGGGAGCTACAGGTCACGGGGAAGGCCGACAGGGTGAACAACCGTGAACCCCTGATGATGCCTCGTCATCGGAAGCCTCGCAGATGGGTTGCTACAGCGGGGTCAAGGACTGGTCGCTGGAAGCGGCAGGCGCCGACCGGAAGACTCGAAGCCGGTCGGGAGAACACCGTCGTCCTCGGGGTATAGGGGGCACCCGACCCGGCCGCACCTCACTCGTGCGGAACGTGACAACCCCGTTGGAGTCCGGGGCGCGAAAGCGTCCTCGGCAAGCCGACCGCAAGGAAGGCCCGATCCTCCAGCGGGAGCAGGATGGCCCAAGAAGCCAATGCCGACCGCCGAAAGGCAACGGGAAACCGAGGCATCATGGCCGGCTCCTCCGCCGGTCGCCTCGCATAACCGGTCGGATACGGGCGGATGCCCGGACCCGAAAGGGTGCTGACGTGGGCCAGGTGAGCCTGTGCGGAGACGAAGAGGAAGACACCGGAACCGATGGACAAGTTGGACGCCATGACGAACACGCGGGCGCACGCCCGTGTGGAGGTGATGGCGAACGGACCGGAGGACAACGTCTCCGGCTGGCACGAGATCGACTGGCGTGCCGTCGAGGACGAAGTACGGCGTCTGAGGCAGAGGATCTTCACGGCATCGCAGGCAGGCGACCTCAAACGGGTTCGCAACCTGCAGAAACTGATGCTCCGCTCCCGGGCCAACACGCTCTTGAGCGTGCGGCGCGTGACGGAGGTCAACGCTGGTCGCAAGACCCCGGGGGTGGACGGGCGAACGGCGCTACTGCCCCAGTCGAAGGCCGAGTTGGCCAACTGGGCACAGTATCGCTCCTCGGTCTGGAAGCCCCTGCCGGTCAAGCGAGTGTACATTCCGAAGGCAGGCGGCAAGAAGCGCCCACTGGGCATCCCCGTGATCGCCGACCGGGTCCTCCAAGCGCGGGTCGTCAACGCGCTGGAACCGGAGTGGGAGGCACGGTTCGAGCCGAAGTCGTACGGCTTCCGGCCCGGCCGCGGCTGTCAGGACGCGATCTCCGCCATCTACCTGACGCTGAAGGGCAAGAACCCCCAGCGGATGTGGGTACTGGACGCGGACCTGAGAGCGGCGTTCGACCGCATCAACCACGAGCACCTTCTCGCCCAACTCGGCACGTTCCCCGCCAGGGAACTGGTCCGGCGCTGGCTGAAGGCGGGAGTGGTCGATCGAGATCGATTCGCCCCGACAGAGGAGGGCACCCCGCAAGGCGGGGTGGTCAGCCCTCTGCTGCTGAACATCGCCCTGCACGGATTGGAAGAGGCCGCCGGAGTCCGCTACCGAAAGCTCGGCACGCACGCCGCCGAGTCGGTGGAGGGCGCCCCGGCACTGATCAGATACGCCGACGATCTCGTCGCGCTCTGTCACAGCCGTGATGAAGCCGAGCGGGTCAAGGCGAAGCTCGCCGTCTGGCTGGCCCCCAGGGGGCTGGTGATCAACGAGGACAAGACGCGCATCATCCACGCTGACTCCGGCTTCGACTTCCTGGGATTCAACGTCCGCCGCTACGACGGAAAGCTGCTGATCAAACCGAGTCCGGCGGCCCTGAGACGGATCCGGGAACGGCTACGCACGGAGATGTGGGCCCTGCGCGGGGCCAACGTCAGTGCGGTGCTGCACAAGATCGACCCGATCGTGCGCGGCTGGTCGGCCTACTACCGGACGGTGGTCTCCAGCAACGCGTTCACCGCTCTGGACGACTACATGTGGAAGCTCACCTACAAGTGGGCCAAGCACGGCCACCAGAACAAGTCGAGGAACTGGATCGTCAATCGGTACTTCGGCCAGTTCAACCCGTCCAGCAAGAACCGCTGGGTGTTCGGCGACCGGGAGACCGGCGCCCACCTGCGGAAGTTCTCCTGGACGAAGATCGTTCGACACCAGATGGTCGCGGGCACCTCGTCTCCGGACGACCCGGCCCTGACCGAGTACTGGGCCAAGAGGCGGCGCAAAGGGACACCCTCGCCACTGGACACGTTCGGACTGCGGCAGTTGACGCTGCAAGACGGCCGCTGTCCGCTGTGTCGGGAGTTACTGCTGCACGCCGACCACCAACCGCAGAGCCCACCTGAGTGGGAACAGTGGATGGCGGTCGTCCGGCGGGCGATGACGAAGCAGTACATCGTCATCTCGCCGGAACAGGGCAAGTCGAACGTGGTCCTCCGTCTCGTGCATACATCCTGCCGCCGTCGGCGCTCTGCCGAGATCGCCGCAGGCCCAGCACCTCTGCATGCCGGCGAGCCTTCAGGGCTTGCTTGAGCCGGATGCGGGGACGACTCGCACGTCCGGTTCTTAGGGGGCGGGGACGCAGTAATGCGTCCCCGCTACCCGACAGAGCCGGCCACATGGGGAAGGGGGCCAGCAAGTCGGCAGTAAGGACGCTGGAATGTCAGGAGGTTGTCGCCGGTGAACACCGACGAACTGGAGTCCGCCCTGTTCGGGGCGGAGCTGCGGGTACTGAAGATCCAGGCCAAGCTGCACCGTTGGGCAAACGATGATCCTCATCGCAGGTTCGACGATCTGTTCAACCTCGTGACCGACCCCGCCTTCCTTCTGATGGCGTGGGGTCGGGTCCGGGGGAACAAGGGCGCCCGCACGGCCGGAGTGGACGGGAAAACCGCACGCTCCGTCGAGGCCGGGCAGGGAGTCGAGGTCTTCCTCGACGGGCTGCGGTCTCAGCTGAGAGACGGCAGCTTCCGACCGGTTCCGGTACGCGAGCGGATGATCCCGAAGGCGAACGGCAAGCTCCGTCGTCTCGGCATTCCGACCGTGGCGGACCGGGTGGTCCAGGCGTCCTTGAAGCTGGTGCTGGAGCCGGTGTTCGAAGCGGACTTCCTTCCGTACTCGTACGGATTCCGCCCGAACCGCCGGGCTCAGGACGCTGTCGCCGAGACCCGCTACCTCACCAGTCACTCCTACGAGTGGGTGGTGGAGGGCGACATCACGGCATGTTTCGACGAGATCTCGCACACGGCCCTGATGAACCGGGTCCGGGATCGGATCGGGGACAAGCGGATCCTGGCCCTGGTGAAGGCGTTCCTCAAGTCCGGGATCCTGTCCCGGGACGGAACCCTCACCGACACCCGCACCGGAACCCCGCAGGGCGGGATCCTCTCGCCCCTGCTGGCCAACATTGCACTCTCGGTCCTGGACGAACACATCGCCCAGGCCCCCGGAGGATCAAGCAGTACCTCCGAGGAACGGCGCCGCAGACGACGGCGAGGACTGCCCAACTACCGGCTGGTTCGGTACGCGGACGACTTCCTCGTGCTCGTCTCCGGCAGCCGTGAGCGCGCCGAGGAACTGCGAGAGGTCGTCGCAGAGGTGTTGAAGCCGATGGGCCTTCGCCTGTCGGTGGAGAAGACGAGGATCACCCACATCGACGAGGGCTTCGACTTCCTTGGGTGGCGCATCCAGCGCCACCGGAAGCGGGGCACGGACCGGCAGTACATCTACACCTACCCGGCGCGGAAGTCGTTGCGTTCCGTGACGGCCAAGGTGAAGGAGCTGACCGGCCGACAGAACGTCGGCCTGCCGCTGACGGCCCTGCTGCACCGGCTGAACCAGGTGCTGCGGGGCTGGTGCGCGTACTTCCGTCCAGGGGTTTCGAACGTCGCCTTCTGCTACCTCGGCCACTACACGTGGATGCGGGTAGTTCGATGGATACGGCGCAAGCACCCCGGGATCACATGGAAGCAGCTCCGCCGCCGCTTCTGCGACGGCGGCTGGTGGCCCACCACGGAGGAGGGAGAACTGTTCAATCCGGCGAAGGTAAGCACGACCCGATACCGATACCGGGGAACGATCATCCCGAGCCCGTGGCCCGCTGCGGCATGAGTATCTCAACGACACCGAACGGGGCTTGTGGAGAGCCCGGTGCCCGGAGACGGGCACGCCGGGTTCGGGAGGCGGCTCGGGGAAACCCACTGGTGGAGACACCAGCAGGGCGCCCCGAGTCGACCTCACCCACCGCCCGGTGCTGCTTCAGCCGGTTGATGCCGCACTCGACGGCGTGACGGGCCTTGTAGTCCTCGCGGTCGAAACGCGGTGGACGTCCGCCGCTCGCGCCCCGCCGCTTGCGGTTGCGGATCTGGTCGGCCGGCTCCGGGATGGTGCACCGGATACCGCGTCTACGCAGGTAGGCTCGGTTGGCCTTGGACGAGTACGCCTTGTCCCCGCGTACCCGAAGCGGGCGGGTGCGGGGTCGGCCCGGGCCGGTTCTGGGCACCCGGATCGCTTCGAGCACCGCCTCGAACTGCGGAGAGTCGCCGCGCTGGCCGGCTGTGACGAGCAAGGACAGCGGCCTTTGGAGTTGCTCGCACGCCAGATGGATCTTGGTAGTGAAGCCGCCCCTCGACCGGCCCAGTCCGTGGTCCGCAGGCTCCTCGCCCACGCCGCCCGGCGGTTCCTTCTGCGCGGCCCCGTCCCGCCGGGCGCCCGCGGCGTGTTGGTGGGCCCGGCAGATCGTGGAGTCGACGTTCACCTCCCAGACGATCATCCCTGCCGCATCGGCCCTCGCCTGCAGAGCGGCCAGGATCTGTTGCCAGACACCTTGTCGTTGCCAGCGACGGAACAACCCGTAGATCGTCTGCCAGGGACCGTACTCCGGCGGAACGTCCCGCCATGGAGCGCCAGTCCGCACTCGCCACCGAACCCCGTCGACCAGCCTGCGGCGCGACCTCGCCGGACGCCCCACGCCAGCAACCGGCAACAACGGCTCCAGCGCAGCCCACTGGTCATCCGACAGATCCCCACGCCCCATCCGATGAGCCTGCCATCAGGACGGATGACCTTCCAAAACACGGCCTAGCTGTACTGACCACGGAGGTTGGTGACAGGGCTCACGGCGTGGTGATCTTGAAATGAGTGAGGGCCTTCTGGCCAGGTGTGGATTGCGACATCTGCACCTACAGCCAGAAAGGCCCTCATGCCACACCGTAACGCACCGCTGACCGAGACCGGACGCCTGCGCCTGGCCCGCTGCGTGGTCGAGGACGGCTGGCCACTGCGGCGGGCCGCCGAGCGCTTCCAGGTCTCGCCGACCACGGCCAAGCGCTGGGCCGACCGCTACCGCACGCTCGGCGAGGCCGG